>NZ_JBDGJV010000004.1:24367-243083 GCF_057656715.1 Neobacillus sp. Soil_C_43 | reverse complement strand
TGAGTCCGGTGGAGTACCGAACTCAAGTCTTAAAAGTTGCATAGAAATATTTTGTCTAACTTTATTGGGTCAGATCATTTTCCGGGGCTTTTCTGTACGAATTCCTATCAAAAATTTATCTTAAAAAATTATTTCTACACGATTTTAAGATTTATCTACACACTTTTGAGTTTTATCTACACACTTTTATTATTTATCTACACACATTTAGCTTTTATCTACACAAAAACCAGTTTTATCTACAAATTTCTCTACAGAACCAGGTTAAGCCTCTTGTTTCTCAAACCTCTTGCTCCATGATGAAGGGTCTTTTCTCCAATCTAGGAGGCTGGCTTGGTCGGTTTCGTTAACATAGCCCTTTTCAATTGCAACCTCTATTAACGTAGGAAAATCAGTTAATGATTCACTTTTAATCCCTGCCAGTAAAAAGGCTTCTTTTCCTTTTTCAAGCCCATAGGTAAAGATTGAAACCACCCCAAGCACCTCACAGCCAGCTTCCCGTAATGCTTGAACCGCCGTGATTACGCTGCCTCCTGTGGATATCAAATCCTCAACTACGACTACTTTTTGTCCTGCTTCTACTTTTCCTTCAATTTGATTCCCTTTCCCATGTCCCTTTGGCTTGGAACGAACGTAACACATTGGTAAATCCAAAAGGTCACTGACCCATGCAGCATGAGGAATCCCTGCAGTGGCTGTTCCTGCAATTACTTCTGCATCAGGAAAGTTTTCAAGAATGAGCTTTTTCAACCCTAAGGCGATGTCTTTCCTTACGGATGGGAAGGATAGTGTTAACCGATTATCACAATATATGGGGGACCGTAGTCCAGAGGTCCAAGTGAATGGTGTTTGTGGTTTTAGTGCAACTGCATTGATTTCTAATAGTTTTTCAGCGATATCATGTTTCATAATCTTACTCCCTTCCATTCTTGCATCCAAAGCTCATAACTTGCTAGCGGGTCAACGGCCCTTGTTATAGAACGTCCCACAACAATGGAACTTACCCCTGCAATCTTAGCAAATGTTGGGGTGGCAACTCGTTTTTGATCGCCTACCTCATCTGTTACCATACGAATTCCTGGTGTTACGGTGTAGAAATCTGAGCCTAGCTTTTCACGAATAGCAGCTGCTTCCCAGGCTGAACAAACAACCCCATCGAGTCCCGCTTCTTTCGTTACTGCTGCGTAATGAAGCACTGATTCCTTTAACGTGACAGGAATCAATTGTTCTCTGTTCATTTGTTCCTGAGAGGTACTTGTCAACTGCGTCACGGCAATACAAGCAGGTCGAGTGCGTCCTGCAGCTGTCCCTGCCTCCAACCCTTCTAATGCAGCCTCCATCATTTCCTTGCCTCCCGCCGCATGAACATTGACTAAATCGCATTCCAGTCGGGCAAGGCCTTTCATCGCGCTTTTCACTGTATTTGGGATATCATGAAGCTTTAAATCTAGAAAAATACGATGTCCTTTTTCTTTCAAAAATGCAATCATAGAAGGACCTTCCTGGTAAAACAATTCCATTCCTATTTTTACAAATAACTCTTTCCCACTAAAAGGCTGTAAAAATTGTTCTACCTCTTGCTTGTTTGAAAAATCAAGCGCGATGATAAGCGAGTTGTTCATGCCTCATCCAGCTCCTTCCCGTACATTCACTAATGTGTTCGAAACCTAATTTATCTAAAAGGTCTGGCAGTTCTTTAATAATCGTTGGACAAACAAATGGATCTATGAAATTCGCTGTACCAACAGCTACCGCACTTGCTCCAGCATAAAAGAATTCAATCACATCTTCGGCAGATTGAATCCCACCCATTCCGATAATGGGAATGGATACAGCTTGACTAACCTCGTGAATCATTCGAATCGCTACTGGTTTAATGGCTGGCCCGGATAAACCGCCAGTCCCATTAGCTAAAATCGGTTGGCCTGTTTTTAAATCCAATCTCATCCCAATTAAGGTATTAATCATGGTTAGGCCATCAGCTCCACCTTCCTCAACTGCCTTAGCCATTTCAACAATGTTTGTCACATTTGGAGATAATTTTACATATACAGGAACCTCTGAAATTTCCTTTACCTTTTTGGTTAACTGTTTAGCCACTTCAGGAATCGTCCCAAATGCAATGCCTCCTGTTTTCACATTTGGACACGAGATGTTTAGTTCTAACGCACGTACATTTGGGGCATTTGAAATTTCTTTAGCGACCTTCACATAATCTTCTTCTACAGAGCCTGCCACATTCGCAATAATCGGCACATCATACTGAGAAAGCCAGGGCAGTTCCTCGGACATGACTTTTTCTAAACCCGGATTTTGAAGCCCGATTGCATTTAGCATCCCAGCAGAGGTTTCAGCCACTCTAGGAGTAGGATTCCCAAATCTAGGTTCAGTTGTAGTCGCTTTAATCATGATAGCCCCAAGTTCACTCAAATCGTAGAATTGACTGTAGTCCCTGCCAAATCCAAAGCAGCCGGATGCTGGCATTATAGGATTTTTCAAAGTTAAGCCTGGTAATTCTATGTTTAATCGACTCATATGACAACCTCCCCGGCACGAAATACAGGACCATCGCTGCAAACCTTTTTATACGAAACTCCCTGTGGATCATCCGCCTTTTTGCAAACACACGCAAAGCAGGCGCCAACTCCACAACCCATTCTCTCTTCTAATGATAGAAATAGTTTTTTATCTTGATAACTTTGTTGAATAGCCCTTAGCATAGGGGTCGGTCCGCAGGTAAAGATAGAGTCAAAGGTTAGTTCTTTTATCACATCAGTGACAAATCCTTTCCTTCCATACGTACCGTCAACTGTTGCCACAAATGTTTCTCCATTTTTCATAAATTCATTTTCGTAAAAAACAGCAGATTCTGTTTGGAAGCCGAGGATATGAATGACATTTACTCCTTTAGCCTTCAATTGGTTGGACAGCTGATATAGAGGCGGGACACCAATCCCGCCACCAACTAATAGTGCTGTTTCTCCTGCATTTACTTCATCAACCGGGAAACCATTTCCTAACGGTCCCAGAATATCAAGGTCCGTCCCTGGTTTCATTTTCGCAAGTAGTGAAGTCCCTTTTCCTTCTTTCCGATAAATCATAGTCAATTGTTTGCTTTTTTTATCATAGGAAGAAATGCTGATTGGTCTCCGTAAAGATGGGTCCCAGCTGTTTGAGACCCGAATATGGACAAATTGACCAGGTTCGGTTATTTCATTAACCAATTCTGCTTCGACAACAAGCTCATAAATATCTTGGGCAATTTCATCTTGGCTGACGATTTTGCATAATTCTTTTCTAATCATGCAAAAACGGCCTCCTTTTTCTCCTCTACAGCCATTGCTTCTGCTGAAAAATTCATTGATTCAATTACCTTTAAGATTGCATCCGCTGTATCTAGTGAGGTTAAGCAAGGAACTCCATTCTCAACTGCTTCACGGCGAATTCTGAATCCATCTCGTTCCGGCTGCTTCCCTTTTGTCAGTGTGTTGATAATGAATTGGGCTTCCCCATGATGGATGACATCTAATAGTGTTTTTCCTTCTGAACCAATTTTTCCCACCACTTTCACCTGTAATCCTGCTGACTCTAAAACGGTAGCCGTACCGCTTGTTGCCATTAAACGATAACCGTTTGAAGCAAAACGCTTGGCAAGCTTTAATGCTTCTTGTTTATCTTTATCAGCGACAGTAAACAATACAGTGCCGAACTTTTGAATGTTCATGCCTGAAGCAATCAATCCCTTGTATAGAGCTTTTTCGAGCGTCATGTCCTTACCCATTACCTCACCTGTTGATTTCATTTCCGGTCCTAAGGTGATGTCCACGCTTTTCAGCTTGGCAAATGAGAAAACCGGAACCTTTACATACACACCTGTTTTTTCTGGAACAAGTCCGGGAGTATAGCCTTGATCTGTCAATGAAACTCCTAAAATAGCTTTTGTTGCAATCTTTGCCATTGGAACTTGGGTGATTTTACTTAAAAATGGTACCGTACGACTGGATCGCGGGTTGACTTCGAGTACATAGACTTGACCTTGTGACAATACATATTGAATATTTAACAATCCCACGATGTTTAAGCCTTTTGCCATTTTTACTGTGTATTCAACAAGTGTTTTCTTCACATCTTCAGATAGTGTTTGAGGAGGATACACTGCAATCGAGTCACCAGAATGGACCCCGGCTCGCTCGATATGTTCCATGATTCCAGGTATTAATACATTTTCCCCATCACAGATGGCATCCACTTCAATTTCTTTTCCGGTTAAATAGCGGTCAATCAAGACTGGATGTTCTGGATTTACCTTTACTGCGTTTTTCATGTAATGAAGCAATTCTTTTTCATGATAGACTATTTCCATAGCTCTACCGCCTAGAACATAGGATGGTCGGACTAGAACGGGATACCCGATATCGGTTGCAATCACTAGTGCATCTTCCACTGATAATGCTGTTTTCCCTAAAGGCTGTGGAATATTTAGCTGTTCAAGTGCTTGTTCAAATTTATCTCTATTTTCTGCACGATCTAAATCCTCAAGGCTTGTTCCGAGAATTTTCACACCGTTTTCAGTAAGCTTAGCTGCCAGATTAATGGCTGTTTGACCGCCAAATTGAACCACAACTCCAATAGGTTTTTCTAACTCAATAATGCTCATGACATCTTCAATCGTAAGCGGTTCGAAGTAGAGCTTATCCGATATACTAAAATCTGTGGATACCGTTTCAGGGTTGTTATTAATGATGATCGCTTCATATCCGGCTTCTTTAATGGCCTTAACAGAATGAACCGTTGCATAGTCAAACTCTATCCCTTGACCAATTCGTATGGGTCCAGAACCGAGAACAATCACACTTTTTCTATCTGTAACCACCGACTCGTTTTCCTCTTCGTATGTTCCATAGTAATAAGGAGTTTCCGATTCAAATTCTGCAGCACAGGTATCGACCATTTTGTATACAGGGACTAGACCGAAGTTCTTCCTGAGTGTATTTATATCCTTTTCAGTCAAATTCCATAACTCAGCTATTTTTTTATCCGTAAAGCCTTTTTGCTTTGCTTCGATTAGGATTTCTTGATCTAGTGGATTCGTTGCAAGCTGTCTTTCTAGTTCAATGATCCCTTCCATTTTCTTTAGGAAAAATAAATCTATTTTACTCCATTGATGGATAGTTTCAATGGTAATTCCACGTTTTAGCCCTTCTGCGATGTAAAAAAGCCGTTCATCGCCTGCTTTACGTATCCGTTTCTCGAGTAAATCATTATCAATTTCCTCTGCACCGTTTAATTCGAAATGGTACACGCCTGCCTCAAGTGAGCGAATGGCTTTTAACAGGGATTCCTCAAACGTACGGCCTATTGCCATAATCTCTCCTGTTGCTTTCATTTGGGTTCCCAATGAGCGATTACCTGATTCAAATTTATCAAACGGCCACCTTGGTATTTTCGTCACGATATAATCAAGTGCCGGTTCAAAGCTGGCGTAGGTTTTACCCGTAACAGGGTTCAACATTTCATCGAGTGTTAAGCCAACTGCAATTTTTGCAGCAAGCTTTGCAATCGGATAGCCAGTAGCTTTTGAGGCTAGTGCCGAAGAACGGCTAACACGTGGATTTACTTCGATAATATAATAGTTAAAGCTATCTGGATCCAAAGCAAGCTGAACGTTACAGCCCCCTTCAATCCCTAGCTTTCGAATGATTTTTAGAGAAACATTTCGCAACAGCTGATATTCTCGATCACTTAGCGTCTGACTTGGGGCTACAACAATGGAATCACCGGTATGTACTCCAACCGGGTCAATATTTTCCATGTTACAAACGACAATTGCATTGTCATTTCCATCGCGCATGACTTCGTATTCAATTTCCTTAAAGCCAGCGATACTTTTTTCTAGCAGGCATTGATTAACAGGACTGTGCTTTAATCCACTTGAGACAATTTCCTCTAATTCTTCAGGATTATGACAGATTCCGCCTCCCGTTCCTCCAAGGGTATACGCCGGACGAACAATGACAGGGAAGCCAATCTCTTCCACAAAAGCCTTTGCTTCGGCTAATTCATGAATAATTTCACTATCTGGTACCGGCTCACTTAATTCATTCATTAAGCTACGGAAAAGATCTCTGTCTTCTGCCTGTTTAATGGCTGAAAGTTTGGTTCCTAGAATTTCAACTTCGCATTCAGCTAGAACACCCGATGTTGCCAATTCGACGGCAAGATTAAGACCTGTTTGCCCCCCAAGTGTTGCTAAAAGGGCATCCGGACGTTCTTTACGAATGATTCGGCTGACAAATTCTACTGTCAGTGGTTCAATATAAACCGCATCTGCAATTTCTGCATCCGTCATAATTGTTGCAGGATTAGAGTTTACAAGAATGACACGATAACCTTCTTCTTTTAACGCAATACATGCCTGAGTACCGGCATAATCGAATTCGGCAGCCTGACCAATGACGATTGGTCCTGAACCAATTACTAGAATGGAGTGTATATCTTTACGTTTAGGCATTTGCTGTTACCTCCTGTTTGTTCTCTTCCATCATTGCAAGAAACTGATCAAATAAGCCGTTGGCATCTTCAGGCCCTGGTGATGCCTCGGGATGGTACTGGACAGTAAAAGCCGGGTAATCTAAATGTTTTAGTCCTTCTACCGTTCCATCATTAATCGCTATATGGGTGATTGCTAGTCTTGTGTCTTTAATCGAACCTTCTTCAACCGTATATCCATGATTTTGTGACGTAATCGCAATTTTTCCAGTAGATAAATCTTTCACAGGGTGATTTGAACCTCGATGACCAAACTTCATTTTTTCGGTATTGGCTCCGCACGCTAGAGCAAATAGTTGATGACCTAGACAAATTCCAAAAAGAGGAACCTTACCTAAAACCCCTTTTAACATATCAATAGCTTCAGGAACATCCTTCGGATCCCCAGGTCCATTGGACAGCATAATTCCATCTGGGCGTAATTGAAGAATTTCGTCAGCAGTTGTATGATAAGGAACTACAACCACGTCACAGTCACGCTGGGTTAGCTCTCGTAATATTCCATGCTTCATTCCAAAGTCTACAAGGACTACTCTTTTCCCACGTGCTGGACTCGGATAAGCATTTTTAGTTGATACCTGCTTAACTTGGTTAATTGGAAGTACGGTGCCTCGTAATTTTTTTAATACTTCCTCTGGATTTTTTTCTATACTACAGATGACACCTTTCAAGGTTCCATATTGACGGATTATTCTTGTTAACTTCCTTGTATCAATCCCTGCAATCCCCGGGATTTTTTTCATTTCAAAATACTCAGCTAAGGTAAATTCACTTCTCCAATTGGAAGGAAAATCAGCAGATTCTTTAACAATGAAGCCCTTCACAGCTGGGTTGATTGATTCGAAGTCGTCCCGATTAATCCCATAATTGCCTATAAGCGGATAGGTAAGGGTAACAATTTGTCCGCAGTAGGATGGGTCCGAAAGAATTTCTTGATAGCCAGTCATACCTGTATTAAATACCACTTCCCCAATGGTTTCCGTATCACTGCCAAACCCTTTTCCAATAAATATCGTTCCGTCTTCTAATATCAGCTGCTTTTTCATGCTAGTACACATCCTTTTTCCCAAGCTATTTGGCCTCCAGCGATTGTCATCTCCGGCCATCCCTTACATTTCCAGCCACCAAATGGCGTATTTTTACCCTTTGATAAAAATTCTTTAGGGTTAATCACTTGTTCCTCATCTAAGTTGATTAAGACTAGATCCCCAGGTGATCCAACTTCTATTTTTCCATATGGAAGACCAAATGCTTCCGCAGGCTTTATTGTTAAGAATTCAATCAGTTGCTCAAGTGAAATGATCTTCTTTAACACCAGGTTTGTATAAAGAAGGGGAAACGCCGTTTCTAATCCAACAATACCGAATGGTGCTAACATCATTCCCTCACTTTTTTCCTCCGATGTATGCGGCGCATGATCGGTTGCTATAAAATCAATTGTTCCATCAAGCAGTCCTTCAATTAAAGCCTTCCTGTCTGAGTTGTCCCGAAGCGGCGGGTTCATTTTATAATTAGCATCAAGCCCTGGAATATCATCTTGTGATAATAATAGGTGATGCGGTGTTACTTCCGCAGTGACTTTAATACCTGCTCGTTTTGCATCTCTTACCACACGCACAGATTCTTTTGTACTGATATGACAGACATGATAATGGCAGCCACTGGCTTCCGCTAATAAGACATCCCGGGCAATCTGTACAGACTCGCACACAGAAGGAATACCGTTTAAACCGTGTTTTTCTGAAAATGATCCTTCATGGACAGAACCTTTGTTAATCAGTGTATCCTCTTCACAATGGGCGACAATCGCCATATTTACCTCACGAGCTTTTTTCATGGCGGCAAGCATCTTTTCTGCTGACTGAACACCTACTCCATCATCTGTAAAGGCGAAAGCACCTGCCTTTTTTAGTGCTTCAAAATCCGTAAGTTCCTGGCCAAGTTGTCTTGTTGTAATTGATGCATATGGCAACACTCTTACCTTAGCAGTCTCTTGAATTCGGCCTTGGAGCCATTCCAGCTGTTCTTTGGTGTCAGGCACCGGTCTCGTATTAGGCATGGCAGCAATGGTAGTAAAACCACCTTTCGCTGCAGCGAGCGTACCAGTTGCAATTGTTTCCTTTTTTTCGCCGCCAGGCTCACGAAGATGAACATGTAAGTCAACAAACCCTGGTGACACTAGCTTCCCTGCTGCATCTACTTTTCTATCCACCATAGCATCAATGTTTGAATCAATTTTTGTAATTATTCCGTTCTCTATCAATATATCTGCTTGTTTTTTCTCTCCATTAAATGCTATGAAGCATGCGTTTTGAATAAGTAGTTTCATATCTGTTTCCTCCTTCAAGACTCTCAATTGCCCTTTTGATAACCGCCATTCGGATATATACTCCATTTTCCATTTGTTTAAAAATTCTTGAACGCTTGCATTCTACAAGACTATCAGCTATTTCTACATTCCTATTAACAGGTGCAGGGTGCATGATGATACTTTGGGAGTTCATCATCTTTTCCCTTTCTAAGGTAAGGCCATATTGTTGATGGTACTTGTTTGCAGTATAGCTGCTTTTTTGTTGATGCCGCTCATGTTGAACCCGCAGTAGCATAACAACATCTGCTTCTTTTATTGCTTGGTCCACTGGTCTATATCTGGATATATCCACACTACGGTAATCAAACCATTCCTCCGGTCCAGAAAACATCACCTCTGCTCCAAGCCTTGTCAGTACCTCGGCATTGGACCTGGCCACTCTGCTATGACGGATGTCTCCTATAATGGCAATTTTTAATCCCTTAAATCGGCCAAACTCTTGCTGAATAGTCATCAAATCGAGAAGTGACTGTGTAGGATGATGACCGCATCCGTCACCACCGTTGATGATAGGAATGTTAACTTTTCCTACCAGTTCATCAAAGTACCGATCTTGATCATGACGGATGACAATCGTATTTACGCCGATCGCCTCTAATGTCTTCACTGTATCGTAAAGTGTCTCCCCTTTTTGAACGCTGGAGGTCAGTACTTCAAACGGGATTACCTCTAAACCCAACCTTCTTTCAGCTACCTCAAAACTGCTTTTTGTCCGTGTGCTTGCTTCAAAAAATAAGTTGGCAGTAAACATTTGCTCTTTAGGTTGCCACTTCATTCCGGCTTTAAAATTATGAGCATCTGTTAAGATTTGATTAATCTCCTCCACCTTTAATTCATTAGTGGTTAACAAGTGATTTAACATTCAAGATCCCGCCTCTCATTTTTAATAAAGGCTCTGTTAAACTTGCCTGTTGATTTCCGCTCCAATCAACAGGGTGTAAAAATCAACACTGTTCTTTAACACAGCCTTAAAAAAACACCCTAATCTTATAATTAGGGTGTAGTAACGTACATACTTAGTAACCAAGGTAAATCAGCTTGGTTTTTAAGTTATACACCCTTATAAGCCTCTCAGGACTTCCTTTAAAAGGTTGTTTATTTATGCAGTTTTCTTGTTCTTTACAGATTCTGTTTCTTCAAACATATTTTCTTCTACTGGTTGTTTTCCTGGGAGAATGAGGTTTAGCAACACACCAATGATTGCCGCTAAAGCCATCCCTTGAATTTGAATATTAAAAGGAAGTTTGACTATTGCTCCTCCAATGCCTAAAACCAGTATGACGGAGGAAATCACTAGGTTACGTTTATCACCAAAATCAATTTTACTGTCTACTAACATCCTTAGTCCTGAAGAAGCGATAATTCCAAACAGTAGGATGGATACGCCTCCCATAACTGGAGTTGGGATTGTACTTATTAATGCAGTCACTTTTCCAATAAATCCGAAGATGATGGCCAGCACTGCTGCTCCGGCAATAACATACACACTGTAAACCCGCGTTATTGCAAGAACACCAATGTTTTCACCATAGGTTGTCTTTGGAGGTCCACCAATTAGAGCTGAGATGATCGTCGCAGTTCCATCGCCCAGAATGGAGCGATGAAGACCTGGTTCCTTAATGTAGTCATGTCCAACCACCTTACTTAGTACAAGCTGATGACCAATATGTTCTGACAAAGTAACAACCGCTACAGGTACCATCAGTGCTACTAAATCCCAAGTGAATTTCACCTTATAACTTACAAATGGAATAATAAAATCTGGCTTCTCAAACCAATGTGCTTTCAAAACTGGTGAAAAATCCACAATCCCTATTATTAAAGCGTATATATATCCCACAATAATACCTGCTAATATCGGAATCATACTAAACATTTTTTTTGCGTATATCGAAAAGATAATCGTTGCAGCTAAGGTAACAAGTGCTGCAGAGAAATGAACCATGCTGTACTTTCCTGTAGGGTTATTCATTGCCATTCCAACAGCTGTTCCTGAGAGTGCTAATCCAATTACGATAATTACTGGACCAACCACGATTGGCGGAAGTAAATTCATAATCCAGCGGTGCCCCGCCTTACTAATAACCAAGGCAACAATTCCATAAACTAGGCCTGCTAGAAATGTACCCACCATCGCTGCTCCTGGACCACCAGCAGCTTTTGCTGCAATCACTGGTGCGATAAAGGCAAATGAAGATCCCAGGTAAGCTGGGACTTGCATTTTTGTGATAAGTAGAAAAGCTAATGTCCCAAGTCCACTTGAGATTAATGCTATCGCTGGGCTTAAACCTACAAGGTAGGGTACTAAAATGGTTGCCCCAAACATGGCGAATAAGTGCTGTAGGCTTAATGTAAGCCATTGTGTAGGTTTTGGAATATCTTTTACGTCTAGGATTGGTTTGTTGTTCATTTTTTTCTCCCCTATTTTTATATCGATTATGTTTATTGTCTACCTTTTGGCATAAAAAAACCCTCTTTGCCACTGCGGGTACAAAGAGGGTATGGATATGCCGAAATAAAATGGTTACCGGCATTTTCCCCTTTGTCAGCCTCACAGGACTGCCTTTAAAAAGGGTGCTATTTATTTGTCAAAAATGCTTACTTGATCTATCTTATCTACTTCTGCTAATTCAACTACAATCTTTTCCTCGCTTGATGTTGGAACATTCTTCCCAACATAATCTGCTCGAATGGGAAGTTCACGATGTCCCCTATCTACTAACACCGCAAGCTGGATGGCAGCAGGACGTCCAATGTCCATCAAAGCATCTAGACCCGCTCTTACGGTTCTGCCTGTATATAAAACATCATCTACAAGTATGACTTTCTTATCACTAATATTAACCGGTATATCAGAGCCTTTAACAAGTGGTTCTTGATTTTCGGTTTTCTTCGATAAATCATCTCGATAAAGGGTGATATCGATCTCACCAACTGGAATCGGATTGCCTTCGATTTCTTCAATTCTTGAAGCAAGTCTTTTTGCTAAGTAAATGCCTCTTGTACGAATTCCTACAAGGATACATTCTTCGATACCTTTGTTTTTTTCAATAATTTGGTGTGCAATCCGTGTAAGTGCTCTCCCTATTGCTTGTTCATCAAGAACGATTGCTTTTTGATTCATGTGACACCTTCTTTTATTAAAATAAAAAACCTCTCACCGGTTTTGGCGAGAGGTTGACGATTGCTTTCTTAGATATAGGTATAGTAAGCCTACATCATTAACCGTTCCTTCTCAGCCTCACGGGACCGAATTAAAGGGCTTATTTAACTATAGTCATCTTACTTGATTTTCATACTAGCGTCAATGTTTATTTCGTAAATTTACAAGAAGTTGCTCAAAATCTTCAGGAAGTGGGGCTTCAAATTCTAAATACTCGTTTGTTCTAGGATGTGTAAATCCAAGAATGCCAGCATGAAGAGCTTGTCCGTCAATATCAAGCGTTTTTTTCGGTCCATATTTTGGATCACCTGCAAGTGGATAACCAATATATTTCATATGAACACGAATTTGATGAGTTCTACCTGTTTCTAATTGACATTCCACAAAGGTAAAGTCCTTAAACCGTTCAATAACATGAAAATGTGTAACTGCATGCTTTCCTTTATCAACAACCGTCATACTTTGGCGCTCTTTAGGATCTCTGCCTAGCGGGGCATCAATGGTACCAAAGTCGTGCGGAATCACACCATGTACAATCGCTTTATATTTACGAGTAACCGTCTTTTCAACCAGCTGATTGACAAGACTTTCATGGGCCATATCATTTTTAGCAACCATTAAAAGACCTGTGGTATCTTTATCGATTCGATGAACAATTCCAGGTCTTAGGACACCATTAATCCCTGACAAGTCCTTACAGTGAAACATTAAGCCATTTACTAATGTTCCTGCCACGTGTCCAGGCGCGGGATGAACTACCATCCCTCTTGGCTTATTTACAACTAATACATCACTATCTTCGAAATAAATATCTAAACCTAAATCCTCAGGCAGGACATCCAACTCTTCTGGGTCAGGAATAGTAATTTCAATCCTATCGTTAAGACTACATTTATAATTAGTTTTAATGGTTTGCCCATTTACGAGGACATTCCCATCTTTAATCCATATCTGAACTTGCGATCTTGACCATTCTTCATTGAGGCTTGAAATAACCTTGTCTATTCGGTCACCTTTTTGCTCCTCAAGTATGGTGTGTTCCATTTTCTCCATGTAATTTCTCCTTTGATTCTCTCTCTTCACGCAGCATCTGAATCATTAATACAACAACACCTACGACTAAAGCAGAGTCAGCAATATTAAACACTGGAAAATTGTAGGTAAAGATATAGGTGTGAATAAAGTCCACCACTTCTTTGCGAACAACCCGGTCAATGAAATTTCCGATTGCTCCGCCTAACATTAAGGCTAAGGATACACCTAATAACCATTTTCCTTTTGCTGCTTTCTGCATGTAATACATGATCGCGACAATGACAATAATTGTAATAACATAAAATAACCACATTTGCCCCTGTAAAATTCCCCAAGCAGCACCACGATTACGGTGTGAAGTAATATACAAAATATTATCAATGATAGGAATACTGTCACCTAAGTTCATTTTGCTTACTATTAACCATTTTGTAATTTGATCTAATAAAATAACAAAAAGTGCGATTAAGTAATAAAACACTAAGAAATACCCCCAAGCCTAAACTGACTTACTTCTTAAGCATTTTAGCATACTTTTTCGCGAAACGACAATGTAACATCATAAAAAAGAGGTTGAAATTGATTTTTTATAATACGTTTGCAAATATTGTGAATCCTCCAGCGACTTAAGTGTAGGTATCATGGATAATAAATCATCAGGGATTAGTTCACCTGAAATTTCACAATGACCAAAATTTCCAGCTTCAAATTTGTGAATTGCTGTGTTAATGTCAGCTAGTTCTTCTTCTAGAATGGATGTTAACCACTCCTGCCGCTTCTTGTTCCTTAGTGAATATTCGATTTCTTTTCTTGTTTGACGGAGTTCTAAAAACAGCTTTTCCTGCGTGGCATTCATAGTTGTTACCTCCGTGAATCATTTGTTTTATTATTTCCTTTAACCTACAAATGACCCCGGAAAACATTTGACAACGGCAACAACAATTAACGAAAAAGGGAAAATTTAAATAATAGTAAAAAGCCCCCTGCATTTCTGCATGGGGCATTCATTTTTTATTAAGCTAAGTGTGTATAGTTTTCTTTTACTACTTCTGCACATCGTGGGCAAAGGGTTTTGTGCTCTGGATCCTGACCTACTTCAGGTGTTACAATCCAGCATCGCTCACATGTTTCTCCCTCAGCTTTTGTTACAACAATAGCTGCGCCTTCAAGCTTAAGGGCATTTTCAGGGGCTTCCTCATAGGTTCCAGCCACTTCAAAACCAGAAACAATAAACAATTGCTTCATGTTTTCTTCAATCGAATCTAACAGAGCCTTTGATTTATCATTAACATATAAGGTGATTTTTGCTGTTAATGACTTACCAATTACTTTTTGATTTCTAGCTTCTTCTAGTGCTTTTAAGACATCATCACGAAGCTTCATAAATGTCGTCCATTTTTCCTCTAAAGCTTTCGCACCTGCAAGTTCCTTATACTCTGGAAGATCGGTCAATTGAACACTTTCTTCTTCGACGGCAGGGATGAATTTCCACACTTCATCGGCTGTATGAGAGAGAATAGGTGAAACTAATTTTGTTAGTGCAAGCAGTGACTCGTATAATACCGTTTGAATGGCTCTGCGTTCATGATTATCTGCCGCTTCAATATAAAGGACATCCTTTGCAAAGTCTAGGTAGAATGCACTTAAGTCTAAAGTACAGAAATTATTTACAGCATGATAAATGCCTGCAAACTCATAGTTTTCATAAGCTTGGCGAACATATTTAATTAGCTTATTTAATTTAACAAGCATAAATTGGTCAACTTCACGCAGGTTTTCGTAGGCAACCGCATCTGTTGATGGATTAAAGTCGGCTAAGTTTCCAAGTAAGAAACGGAAGGTATTACGGATTTTACGATATACCTCAGCAACCTGCTTAAGAATTGCATCGGAAACACGAACATCTGCCTGATAATCAACAGAGGCAACCCATAGTCGTAAAATATCTGCTCCTAACTGATTCATAACCTTCGCAGGTATAACCACATTACCTATTGATTTACTCATTTTTCTACCTTCACCATCAAGCGCGAAACCATGGCTCAAGACTCCTTTATATGGAGCTTTGCCAGATACAGCAACTGCAGTGGATAGGGATGAGTTAAACCAGCCACGGTATTGGTCAGATCCTTCTAAATAAAGGTCTGCTGGGCGGACTAAATCTTCTCTTTCTAGAAGAACCGCTTGATGGGAAGAACCAGAATCAAACCAAACATCCATAATATCAGTTTCTTTAGTAAAAATTCCATTTGGGCTTCCTGGGTGAGTAAAGCCTTCCGGAAGTAATTCCTTAGCTTCTTTTTCGAACCAAATATTAGATCCATGTGCACGGAATAATTCAGATACATGGTTAATCGTTTCGTCAGTAATAATCTCTTCACCATTTTCTGCATAGAAAACTGGAATTGGTACACCCCAAACGCGCTGACGAGAAATACACCAGTCACCACGGTCACGAACCATATTAAACAGTCGTGTCTCGCCCCAAGCAGGAACCCATTTGGTTTCCTTAACTGCTTCTAACAAATCTTCACGGAAGTCTTTAATAGAAGCGAACCATTGGGCAGTAGCACGGAAAATTACTGGCTTCTTTGTTCTCCAATCATGTGGATACGAGTGAGTGATAAATGATAATTTCAACAGTGCACCTGCTTCTTCTAAAGCCTGTGCAATCGGCTTATTAGCAGTATCATAAAATAAGCCTTCGAAACCTGGTGCCTCACTTGTCATCACACCTTTGTCATCTACAGGACAAAGAACATCTAATCCATATTTCTGACCAACATAAAAGTCATCTTCCCCATGTCCAGGAGCGGTATGAACACAGCCAGTACCTGCATCAGTGGTTACGTGTTCACCCAACATCACTAACGAATCACGGTCATATAATGGGTGTGCTGCGACAATATATTCTAATTCAGCACCCTTCACTTTTTGAACAACTGTAGTATCGTCCCAGCCGATTTCTTTTGTTACTGCTTCTAAAAGTGCTTCAGCAACGAGGTACTTACTTCCATTTGCAGATACAATCACATAAGTTAGGTCAGGATGTACAGAAATCCCAAGATTCGCTGGAATCGTCCATGGTGTTGTGGTCCAAATGATGATTTGCGTATCAGTGTCAAGTACACCCTTGCCGTCCTTTACCTTAAAACCAACATAAATGGAAGCTGAACGTTTGTCTTGATATTCAATTTCCGCTTCAGCTAAGGCTGATTCACTAGATGGTGACCAATAAACTGGCTTTTTTCCCTTGTAAATATAGCCTTTTTTCGCCATATCACCAAATACTTTAATTTGTTGTGCTTCGTATTCAGGTTTTAAAGTAATATATGGATTTTCCCAATCACCACGAACACCAAGACGCTTAAATTGTGTACGCTGATTATCAACCTGCTCAAGTGCATATTTGGTACATAGCTGACGAAATTCTGCTACCGTCATTTCCTTCCGCTTTACACCTTTATTTGTTAATGCCTGCTCAATTGGGAGGCCATGTGTATCCCAACCAGGTACGTAAGGAGCATGAAATCCGCTCATTGATTTATACCGAACAATCATATCTTTTAGAATTTTATTAAGTGCATGGCCCATATGAATATCGCCGTTAGCATATGGTGGTCCATCATGTAATACAAACATTGGACGGCCGTTTGTCCGTTCCTGCACTTTCTGATAAATTTTCATTTCTTCCCATTTAGCCTGAATCTCAGGCTCTCTTTGGGGAAGATTGCCTCGCATCGGAAACTCAGTTTGCGGCATTAATAACGTATCTTTATATTCCATTTTTTCTTCCTCCTGATATCCTCTTCATATAACAGAATAGCCAATAGACAAATAAAAAAAACCCTCTCATCCCAAAATAGGGACGAGAAGGTTTTTATTCCCGCGGTACCACCCTGATAGATAATACCGATACGTACTATCCTCTTAAGCATTCGTAACGTGAATAACACGCCTGAGCCTACTGCCCAACTAAAGGGGTTCGGTCCGGAACTCAAGGGTGATCTTCCAATTTTTCAGCCTTACCGGGCTTACACCATCCCCGACTCGCTATCTAAGCCAATGAAAAATTGTACTGTCCCTGTCATCGTCATTGCCAATCTATACAACTATCTAAAAATTATATGCTAAAAAATCCGAATCCGTCAAGTTAATGAATCTTCTTCTTGATGTATTTTTAATTCTGTTGCATCTACTTCATACTCTAATAAATGATCCCAATCATCCGTATTCAACATATCAAGCTGTGCCTCAATCAACATTTTAAAACGCGTACGGAAAACCTTTGATTGTTTCTTTAAATCCTCAATTTCAAGCGCAATTTTTCTTGCTTTAGAAAGGGATTCATTGACAATTCGATCCGCATTTTTTTCAGCCTCTTTAATGATTAGCTTTGCTTCTTTTTGAGCATTGCGCTTAACTTCTTCACCCGCTTCTTGGGCAATAACAATAGACTTGTTTAGGGTATCTTCTATGTTCACAAAATGGCCAAGACGGTCTTTCATTTCATTTAAGCGTTCTTCCATTTCCTTTTTCTCTCTTAGAACTAATTCATAATCCTTAATGACCTGATCAAGAAATTCATTTACTTCATCTTCGTCATATCCGCGAAACCCTTTATTAAACTCTTTATTATGAATATCTAACGGCGTTAACGGCATTGATGCCACCTCCATACAATCTGTACATCTATATGTATTAGCAAATATTCGACATGTTTTTCAAAATTCCTGCTTTAAAATTGAATTATTTTTGCTTTCCGACAATCATTCGCCATTTATCCTTTTTGGTCTTTCCTTCAATCCTGATAATTTTCGACCTACCATATCCACGGACTGAAATCATATCACCTTCTTCACATTCAAAAGAAGGATTTTCAGTAAGTGTCCAATTCACCTTTACAAGCCCTTGTTGTGTAAAGGTTTGCGATTTTTGTCTTGATAGATGATAAATACCAGAAATAACCGTATCCAGTCTCAAAGAAGATACAGTTAGATCATTTTCTTCCCATAACTTATCCGCTGAAATCTGATTGTCGATAGCTGTTTCAACTAATCTTACTCCAGCCTTGCCAATAGATTCAATATTAGATTGAATATACGTACTTATTTCCTTCGCAGCAAAAAATTGAACCTGGCCATCCTTCATGAGAATGTCTCCAAATTTCCCCCGCTTAAGTCCTAAAGACATAAGTGTCCCCAAGACCTGCCTGTGTTCAAGGGTGACAAACTTGGTTGGATAATGGACCTCAAAAAGGGTTATTTGAAAATCCTCTTCAATAACGGTCAAGTAATCTGGGTAGATGAATGCTCTTTTCCGCTCACCTTCAAGACTTCCACCAAAAAGCTGAACCTTCACATCATTATTTTCACCAATTAAAAGCTTAAGAATATGTTGTTCCCTCGGGTCAAGGAAATCGGTCAGCTTAGGGGAGTACTGTGATTCGACCTGGTCTTTCCAATGTAATACTTGGTCAATAAAGTCCCGTTCTTCTGGTCGAAAATGTTGATAAATGTTCATTTATTAAAACACAACCTAGTATCAAAATTTAAACAAGCCACAGATAAACACTATGTAGCCCCTTGGTAGCAAAGTTTAGAACTAGAAATGCAACGATTGGAGAGATATCCATCATACCAATTGGTGGGATAATTTTCCTAAAGGGTTCAAGATAGGGTTCACAAATTCTCGCTAATATTCGTCCTATACTTGTCTCTCTTGCATTTGGAAACCAAGACATTAAGATGTAAATGATTAATGCCCATGAATAGAGTTGAATTATTTGTTGTAAAAGACCAAAAACTACTGCCATTTACATTACCACCTCGCACTTTGGTTATCTGGGTCCTGTATAAGATCAGAAATATTCCCTGAAACTTCTACATTATCTGGTGTACATAAAAAAATACTCAAGCCAATTTTTTGGATGTCCCCACCAATGGCGTATACAACTCCACTTAGAAAATCAATAATTTGTCGGCCCTGTTCATTATCAATCCGCTGTAAATTGACTACAACAGCACGTCTACTTTTTAAATGGTCAGCAATTTCAGTGGACTCAGAGTATGTACGTGGTTCCAATAAAATTACCTTAGAGCCCTTTGTAGGAGTTACCGTTTTTTGAACACTTTGCAAGCTAACCACGTTTTGGGATTTTACAGGCTGTTGTTGCTTTTGTTTTTTAGGCTCCTCTTTTTCAACATACTCGTCATCGTTATCATCATATCCGTCATCTAAAAAGAAAAATGTTTTAAGTTTTGATTTAATCGTCATTTTTTTCTCTCCTAACCTTCTTCACCGACAAGTGCTGTTCCAATTCTAATCATTGTTGCTCCCTCTTCAATTGCTATCTGAAAATCATTGGACATTCCCATTGATAGCTCTGTACAAGGTGCAGAAGATAAATGTAAAGCTTGTACTTGATCGCGAAGTTCTCTTAGTTTGCGAAAACATTCACGAATAACATGTTCCTCTTTCGTGAATGGTGCCATTGTCATTAGACCTTCGACACTGATATTTTCATATGGACGAAGTGACTCAATAAAAACAATCGCTTCTTCTGAAGTTAGTCCGTGTTTAGACTCTTCCCCAGAAATATTTACCTGAACTAGACATTTTATCTTTTGTTTCGCTCTTTTGTTGATTTCTTCTGCTAGTGATAATCGGTCTAAAGAATGAATATACTCCACTTTATCAATTATGTTTTTTACTTTTCTCTTTTGTAAAGACCCTATAAAATGCCAGCTAGGCTTGTCCTTTATTACTTCCCATTTAGCAAGCAGGGCTTCATCACGGTTTTCACCTAGATGTTTCACACCTGCTTCCAGGGCCTCTTGCGCGCGTTCTATACTTACATATTTAGTTACTGCAATTAATTTCACATCATCAGGATTCCGGTTTCCTTTTATGCATGCCTCATTTATTTGCTGTTTAATTTGAATTAAGTTATCTGCTACTCTCATAAACGATCTGCTGTCTCCTTCCAACCAATAAAGCTTAACATTCTGCCTGTTTTTCCTTGGTCACGGCGGTGAGAGAAAAACTCCTCCTGATTACAACTAGTGCAATACTTCGTAAGAAGAATATTTCTATCCGGAACTCCTGAAGTCAAAAGGATTTGCCTGTTTACTTCACGTAAATCTAAGGAAAACTGCCCTTCTGACACTAAATTATAGGGTAAACTTTCCCTGCCTTCTAGTGTATTTTCTACTAGCTTAATAATTCGTTCATCTACAATATAACATTTTTCACAAATAGATGGGCCTATTGCAACAAAAATCTGTTCAGGCTTGACCCCTTCTTTACCCCAAGCTGTAATCATCTCTTTAGCAATTTGGCCAACTGTCCCTTTCCAACCAGCGTGAGCGGTGCCAATCATCCTCTGTTCAGGAGCAATAAAAAAAAGAGGGACACAGTCAGCAAAGCAAAGAGTTAACAGAATGCCCTCTTCATTTGTATAAAAACCATCCGTGCCTTTAAACGAATGTTCATAGGAATTGGAGCCCTTACCACGGTCAGCTTTAGAAATATTCCTAATAATAATGTCATGTGTTTGTTCTGCACCCACCCAATTGTCTAGAGGAAACTCTAATTGTTCAGCTACTATATGTCTATTTTTGCATACATCGTTAACATCATCACCCACATGAAAGCCAAGGTTGAGCGATTCGAAATAGCTTCCGCTCGTTCCCCCGAGTTTTGTTGTAATCCCCGCTTTCAGTCCAGGAAATTGTTGAATCCAGTTATCAATTGTTAAATAGGATTGATTTTTTAAAACAAAGGGTTCCATTACAATACCTCAAATGTTTTTCTTTAGTTTACCATGAAAAGAAAAATTGGTCACCGCAAAACCATAAGGTCAAACCTCTGTTTCTTCCGCTATCTTCCCTTCTATTCCTTTATATCTAACCAAAATAACGTCCTGACCAATTTTAATAATATTTCTCCATGGAATAACAATATCTTCATCTTTCCCAAAAAAGCCAAGTACCCTTCCACTGCCGGAAATCACAACAGCTTCAATTTTACCGGTCGTTAGATTAATCTCAATATCACCAATATTACCAAGCCTTTTACCATCTGATACATTTACAACATCTTTTATCTGGAATTCGGAAATCTTGAACACATACACCACTCCCAGTTTTATTACTATAAAGAATATATGTGTACATGGAAGATTTTATTTTAAAAAGCAAAAATAAAGCTGCCCCTTAGGACAGCTTTAACTTTGAATATTCTTATTCATTTGTCGAATGGCAGCTTTCTCTAAACGTGAAACCTGCGCTTGGGAGATCCCTATTTCATCAGCAACTTCCATTTGCGTTTTTCCCTGAAAAAAACGCTTTCGTAAAATTAGTTTTTCACGTTCGTTTAAACGGCGCATACCTTCTTTTAAGGCTATTTCTTCAATCCAATGAATATCTTTATTTTTTTCATCGCTTAACTGGTCCATTACATAGATTGGATCGCCGCCATCATTATATATTGGCTCAAACAAGGATACTGGATCTTGAATAGCATCCAAGGCGAATACGATTTCTTCATGTGGTACTTCTAAGACCTTTGCGATTTCTTCAGCAGTTGGTTCACGTGAGGTTTCGCTCATTAATCGTTCCCTAACCTGAAGTGCCTTATAGGCAATGTCTCTTAAGGAACGAGATACACGAATTGGGTTATTATCACGTAAGTACCTTCGTATTTCACCAATAATCATTGGTACGGCATAAGTGGAAAACTTTACATTTTGACCTAAATCAAAGTTATCAATTGATTTCATTAGTCCAATACAGCCAACCTGAAACAAGTCGTCAACAAACTCGCCACGGTTATTAAACCGTTGAATAACACTTAATACGAGCCGTAAGTTTCCGTTAACAAGCTTTTCTCTGGCGCTAATATCGCCCTCTTGCATTTGCTTGAAGAGTATTCTCATTTCTTCGTTCTTTAACACAGGAAGTTTAGATGTATCTACACCGCAAATTTCAACCTTATTTCGAGTCAATCCTTTTCCCTCCTCACAGGAGCTGCTGTACAAAAAACAGTATCTCCTTGAGAAGGAAAAATATGCACATGTCCATGAGCTCGGACATGTGCATATTTGTCGAAAATTGCAATTTAAACAGGAAATTCTAGGGTTTTTTCAACTTAAAAATATTTTATTTTTGTTTAAGAAATAATAAATATGTACTAGTGTGTATAACTGAACTAGTAATCTGAATCCAGCTCCAGCGCCTAGCCCCTCGGGGTCAAATAACCTTCGGCAAGAAAAGTCAAAAGACGGACTTTTCTCGCCGAAGAACATTTGCCTGTCGGGGCTGAACGAGGCGCTTCCGCCTTTTATTCTTAAACCATTTTATTGAATTCTTTTCTCAATCTTTTAATAATTCTCTTTTCCAACCGTGAGATGTAGGATTGTGAAATCCCTAGCATATCTGCAACATCTTTTTGGGTTTTTTCTTCACCGTTCGTTAGGCCAAAACGCAGCTCCATAATTTGCTTTTCCCTATCAGAAAGCTGGTGTAATGCTTTAGTAAGCAATTTTCTATCTACATTCGCTTCTAAATCCTTTGTAATAATGTCTTCATCTGTTCCAAGAACATCAGATAATAATAATTCGTTTCCATCCCAATCAATGTTTAATGGCTCATCAAAGGATACTTCAGATCTGATTTTATTATTTCTACGTAAGTACATGAGTATTTCATTTTCAATACATCTTGAGGCGTATGTAGCAAGTTTAATCTTTTTCTCTGGGTTAAAGGTATTAACCGCTTTAATTAAACCAATCGTTCCGATACTAATTAGGTCTTCGATATTTATACCAGTATTTTCAAATTTTCTTGCGATATAAACAACTAGCCGGAGATTCCTTTCAATTAGCATAGATCTCGCAGCCTTATCTCCACCAGGAAGTTTACTTAATAACATTTCTTCTTCATCTTTACTTAAAGGAGGCGGCAATGCTTCGCTTCCGCCAATATAAAAAACTTCATCCGTTTTTAGGCCCAATTTTATTAAGAGTTTATACCAGTAGTAGGATAAGCGAAGTCTCCATTTTTTCATGCATGTTCCTCCTTCTAAATTATGTTTTTCTGAGTATAGTATTATTAACTTACTTTCACTGATTCCTCGGACTGTTTTACCCCTGTAAGCATTTTTGGGTGAACAATACACTGAAAGGCATCATCTGGAGAGAGCTGCTGTGTGGTAAAAGATACAAGACCCTTCTCACAAGAATATTGCGCACCATTTTGCTCGAATAAAATGGAATCGGGTTTAAGAGCAACAATAAGCTGATGTTCTTGTCCAACTACACTAAAAGGGATAATTCGCATTCGATTTTGCCATTCGGTAGGAAACTCCTCCATACCCATAATAAGTTGTTCAGGATCGAGAGTTATTTTTCTAATTGGTTCAGGAAGGGCTTCTAGCTGATTTTTGATTGATACAAACATAACTGGTAGCTTGGACAGTGGGTCATACAATTGATTTCCACTATCCACTAATCCCTTAAATACTAAGCTGATGTTCTCGATTTTCAACCTTACATTGACTATTTGATCAAATTGAATTTTGGTCATTTCCATACTCTCAACATTCTTCTTTGAGAAATGCCAGGCGATTGGAAAACCTATTAGAACAAAAAGCCAACTTACGGGATCACCAAAACCCTTTACACTCGACATCAGCACCTTCGTAGTTAATTCAGAATCATATTGAATAAAATAATGGGCTCCTGTTAAGGCCCCACCAATTAAAAACGTAGAAACATAAAGAGTCATTAATGCCTTAAGGAAAAATTTCATTCGCTTGTATCCAAATGCTATTAACACCATAAAAACGGAACAAATCAATTTGGAAATTGGATGCCCTGAATAGACATTTAAAGGTGTAAACGACAATAAAATAATCAACGAGCCAATAAATCCTCCAGCAAGTATCCTCCAAAGATGTATTCTTCGTTTCAGAAATATAGCAGTTAAGTAAAGGAGAAGACTGTCAAAGAACAAATTAAGAGCCCAAATAACATCTAAATAAACAGTCAACAAAGCTTCCTCCTTTATCAGCTATCAAAAGGTGAGTAATCTATCTGTTTACGAAAAAGTATAACGTACTTGTATGGCTGAAGTGTGTCACTTTCTGTAATCAAAAAAACAGAAATTTCCACTATTCCCTACGGATTTTGTCATATTTTAATCTTGATTACCTTAATAAAAGGCTTTGTTAAACTTGTCTGTTGATTTCCGCTCCAGGCGCGAGCGGTCCGTGGGCGTTTCGGCGAGCCTCCTCGGCGCTTGCGCCTGCGGGGTCTCCCCTGAACCCTACTCCCACAGGAGTCTTCGCGCCTTCCGCTCCAATCAACAGGGTAAAAAAATTAACACTGTTCTTTAACACAGCTAAACAAAAAAAGCATGGTCCGAGTTTGGACCATGCTTTTAATAGTTTTTTATAGTGCTACCGCTTTAGATTATCTTCTACGGTTACGGTTTCTTAAGAATGTCGGAATATCTAATGTTTCCTCTTGGGCTACATTCGTATTACGAACTGGTTCTTGTGGAGCTTCTTCACGTTTGTGCTCTCTCTTAACAGTTCCTACAGCAGGTTTTGCTTGTCCAAAGGATGGACGTGTTACTTTTGGTTGTGAACCTTCTTCGTTAAAACCAGTGGCAATGACGGTTACAATAATCTCATCTTTCAAGTTTTCATTAATTACGGAACCGAAAATCATATTCACTTCTTGGTCAGATGCTGTTGCAACAATATCAGCAGCCTCTTGCACCTCATAAAGACTTAAGTTAGTTCCCCCAGTAATATTCATTAGAACACCCTGAGCCCCATCAATAGAGGTTTCTAATAAAGGTGAGCTGATTGCTTTCTTTGCTGCCTCTGCTGCACGGTTTTCTCCTGCAGAGACACCAATTCCCATTAAGGCAGAGCCTTTATTTGACATAATCGTTTTTACGTCAGCAAAGTCTAAATTGATTAATCCAGGAACAGCGATCAAATCAGAAATACCTTGAACCCCTTGACGAAGAACATTGTCTGCCTCGCGGAAAGCTTCAAGCATTGGAGTGCTTTTATCAACAATTTCAAGAAGGCGGTCATTTGGAATGACGATTAATGTATCAACCGCTTCTTTCATTGATCCAATTCCACCAGAAGCCTGGTTTGAACGTTTTTTACCTTCAAAAGTAAATGGACGTGTAACAACACCCACTGTTAACGCACCAAGGTCACGAGCGATTTGAGCAATAACTGGTGCTGCACCAGTACCTGTACCGCCACCCATACCAGCAGTAACAAACACCATATCAGCACCTCTAAGTGCTTCCTCTAATTGTTCCTTACTTTCTTCTGCGGCCTTTTTACCAACCTCTGGATTAGCACCTGCTCCAAGACCACGAGTCAACTTCGCACCAATCTGCATTTTGACTTCAGCTTTGGAAAGGTTTAAGGCTTGTGCATCAGTGTTTACTGCGATAAATTCAACACCTTGAACGCCATGCTCAATCATTCTGTTTACCGCGTTGTTTCCTCCGCCGCCAACCCCGATAACTTTTATTGTTGCAAGAGAATCTAAATTTGTATCAAATTCTAACATGACAAATCCTCCTAATTCGCCGATTTTCTTTTTCGAGGATGTTTATTCGAAAAAGTAACCAAGGAATTTTTTTACTTTTGATGACATCTTATCTTCCGGATGTTTTTCTACTTTTGCTTTAGGTTGATGTTGTTGTTTTGGTGTTCTTTTTTCAGTTGGTTCAGCTACCACAGATGCACCCGTACCACCAATATTTCCACCTGGTAATCTACCATTCTTGTAAGCATATTTAATTAAACCAACCGCCGTTGTATATTGAGGTTCTCTTACACCAATATAGTCTGGTACCGCAAGGCGAACAGGATTTTGGAACATATCCTGTGCGAGTTCCAATACCCCTTGCATTTTTGCTGTTCCACCTGTTAATACAAAACCACCTGGTAACTCTGTTACACCTAAACGCTTCAGTTCATTAACAATTAATTCAAATATTTCTTCCATTCTAGCTTCAATAATTTCAGATAAATAGAGCTGGTTAAATTGTTGATGTTGATCACTGCCAATAATAGGAACACTGAAAAACTCATCTTCAGAAGCAATATCATAGAAGGCATGTCCGTATTTAACCTTAATTTTCTCAGCATCCTCTGTTGAGGTGTGCAAAACTTTTGAAAGGTCGTTCGTTAATAAATCTCCACCAACAGGAATTACACTTGTCGCCTTTAAAAATCCTTCCTCAAATACAGCGATAGTAGTAGAACCTCCGCCAATATCGATGAGGGCAACACCTAGATTTTTTTCATCTTTGGATAAAGCATAATCTCCTGCAGCTAACGGCTGAAGAACAATGTCTACTATCTCAAGGCCTGCTCGTTCTACACAGCGTAATGTATTTATGATGATAGATTTAGATCCAGTAATAAGTGTACCATCCATTTCTAGACGAACACCAATCATTCCACGAGGATCGTTAATTTCATCTTTACCATCTAAAATGAATTGTTTTCGAATCACACCAATGTTTTCTCGTTCAGGTGGAATGGATCCCACATGTGATGCTTCAATGACACGAATGACATCTTCATTCGTAATTTCTCGGTTTTGGCTGGATACAGCGACAATCCCATGACAGTGCTGAAGCATTACATTATGACCTGATATTCCGACTACCACTTCTCTAATCTCCATGCCAATCATTCTTTCTGCCTGTTCAATCGCCCGCTTAATAGAATGAACGGTATCGTCCATGTCAACAATCGATCCCTTACGTAATCCTTCAGATTTCACATTGCCAACACCAATTATATTTAACGAGTCTTTGCCCGAGTCATTGACCATTTCACCAATGATAACTTTTACACTGGATGTACCGATGTCAAGACTTACGTATATTTCATTGCTGTTCATTCTTTGGCACCTCCTTTTAATCTCCTTGGGTAGAACAACAACAATTCAATTTTGTTCATTAATAGATTCTCATAGTAATATCTTATAAAATTATTCGTCACAACTACATATTTCCCTTTAAAAAAGTTCAATTTTTTTCTATTTTTTCTTTGTTTGTTGACCATTTTGTTAATAATATTCGTCTTATGACGGCGATATTTTGAAACAACCTGACACCAAACGCAAAAACTGCTGCTAAATACAAGTCTACACCAAGATGAACACCGAGAAAAGCTAAACTTGCTGCAAGCATTATATTAAAAAAGAACCCAGATACAAATACCTTTTCATCATAAATATTTTGCAAATGAGCCCTTATTCCCCCAAAAAGTGTGTCGAAGGCAGCTAATACAGCAATTGATAAATAATTTGAGTATTCTTCAGGAATACTTATTTCTGTTAACAGTCCAAGGAAGATCCCGATCACAAGTCCCACTAACGGAAGCCACATTAGGAACCGCCTCCTTCCTTTATCGGTTCCATATGCCTAATCCTAATTGGATTCTCATAAGCAGGAACAGTAATATTTGGACTAGGTGAAGAAACATTGAGTCTTAAGCTTTCAGCAAAGAATTCATCTCTAGCCTTTGAAACCTTCATTTGGTTTGATAATTTTTCGGCATTGTTCATCGAATCTACACCCACCTTAACCTCAACCGGCAGGGTCCTAATTGTATGACCATCAATCTTTGTTTCCCTATTTATATCCCTAATAACCGTGGTATTTATAATTCGTTGACCATCAATGGAAACATATTTTGCTTCATACATATTAAGTTCATTCAATAGTCTTTTAAGCAATTCAGGGGAAACAACTGTTGTTGCCACAGGTGTTCCTAGCTGTACATCCTCGATGACCGGCTCAATATGTAAGGTGATTCCCGGACCTGAAACCTCAGTCAAGCCTGCCTCCGTCTTTAGCTCCTTAAGTGTATCCCGTAACGCCTGCTCCTTACTCTGTTTCCGCTTAGATTCATAGGCTGATAGTTTTTCTTCATTTGAGCGGATTTCACTTAATAAGTTAGACTGTAGCTCTTTTTCTTTGAGCAATGCCTCACGGAGCTGCCAAACATCTCTTGTATCACGTTCTTCAGGCTTCTTCACGGTTTGAAATTGAATTGCAATCATAAAACCAACCACAGCAGCAATTAACGTAAAACTCAAATTCTTCGGCTTGTCCACTTTTTTCACCTAACCTTTTAAATTAATCCTCATGTGGACACATTTTACCCTCAACTTAACTTCCTAATATTGGGTTCAACACGATTTCATCTTCTTTTTCCAAGGAAAAAACCAAATTATCGTTTACCAGCTGGTCTTTTACTCCGCCTGTTAGGTTTAATGATGAAGTTAATACTTCTGGGTCACCAATAGCTGTAATGACAAATGGCGCGGGGTGTGGGACTCCATCCACAGTAATGACTGGTCCATTGCAAACAATGTACGAATGACTTGTTAACCTCTGTCCATTAATAGCAACCGCCGCTGCCCCGGAAATATATAATTCATTAATAACCTTAAAAACATGGTGTTCATGAACAAGATAATTGTTCACATTATCTTCCTTCGGATCATAGGCACCATCTGTCAAAGTAATCTTAACGCCTTTTCCTTTTACCTTGACTTTTCCGAGGTACATCCTGTACTTTTCTGCATCTTCTGCTAGGTTTAAAAATACTTGTGTTTCTTTAGCAAGATCCTTCTCGTTTTTTAATACCTTGTCCTGTTTTTGGTTTAGTTCCTTTTGTAGCTTGCGATTTGTCTCCTCTTGGGCAATCAATTGATTTCTTAATCCAAGAGTTTTTTCATATTGTTTGCCTGACAAACTAGGCTTTTCTTTTTGATTCTCCAGTTGGGTCAAATGATAAGAAAAGGCAATCATAAACCCCAAAACTAAGCAGACAAGGGACAAGATCACGTGTTTACCCCTTACCTTAATTTTCTTCAACTTCTTTTTCCTCCACTTCTGGTTCAAAAGCCTTAAAATAAGAGCCTACTTCCAAATCAATTATCCCTTTTTTATTAGGATCTAATTGGCTAATGATTGAGGGATAATGCACCATTTTTTCCGAAAAGCTTCTGAGAGTTGCACTTACCTCAAAGCCATCATTCATAAACAAGGAAATGTGATACTGGTCTGTTTTTTTCGGAGAATAATGAATTTCAGAAATGGAGTTTAAAATTTCACTCGGGAGATTTTGTAACTCTTTTACCATTTCGTTTAGGGCTTTCCCTTCTTTGAATTCGAAAAGAATTGGAGAATTAACTGGGATTTTTTCCTCATTTCTATCTTTCAAAATTTTACCATTTTCCATAACTGGATAATAGTTTGATTCCTGTTTAAGATACGCTATTCTTTTATGTTCTCTAACTTGAATTTGAACTGTGTTTGGCCATTGAATCTTTATATCTGTCTCTTTTATTTCGGATAAGCCCTGTAATTTCGAAGAAACCTCACTCTTCTTGACTTTCCATATATTCGTAGTCTTAGAAATACCACTCTTGCTAATAATTTCAGAGTCAGTATAAACTTCATTGCCTTCTATCCTAATTGTCTTTACATGGCTTAATGGGGATTGTGTATAAGCGATAATTACTATCATTGTAAAAAACAAAAATAGCAGGAGCACCAGCCTTTTGTTTGCTTTTCGTCGTCTTTGCTCCTTTAACTTAGGAATACGATCCTCTAGAGCAACAATTTTACCTTTTTCCATCATAATTCCTCCAAATGAAAAGCCTTAGCTTGGGGGCGCTGGTTGCCCTACACTATAAAGCCCATAAAGCATGTCTATAAGTTCGGCTACGTTCTCTATAGAAAGTGAAACAACGGCACGAAAACTCATGCCGTCATTCATTTTCTTCCTAGTTTCCATCTGTAATATTATCAGTAATTATAACACAATATTTGTCATTAGTAAGAGATTTCTTACAATAAATACAAGGATTATTTACGTCCGACTATTTCAACCTCTGTTTCCATTTTTACTCCATAGAGGTTAAAAATCGTATCCTTAATATGCTGAATTAAGGCTAAGACATCTGCGGCAGTGGCGTTCCCTGCATTTACAATAAAGTTACCGTGCATTTCAGAAATTTTTGCTCCACCCATGCTAAATCCCTTTAGACCAGCCGTTTCAATAAGTTTCCCTGCATAGTTAGGAAGTGGATTACGGAAAATACTACCAGCACAAGGGAAATTCCATGGTTGCGTTTCTTTTCGATAATCCTTGTTTTTTTGCATTTGTGCCACAATGGCTGCCCTATCACCTTCTGTAAGATCAAAAACAGACTCAACCACTACTCCTGGCCGTTTGTTCTGTAATACAGAGGTCCTGTAGGAAAATTTCATTTCCTCATTTGACAGCCATTCCATAGACCCATTTTCAAATAGAACATGAGCCCTAGTTAGAATCTTACTAATGTCTGATCCATGTGCACCAGCGTTCATATAAACTGCTCCACCAACTGATCCGGGTATACCACTAGCAAACTCGAGTCCTGCTAAACCTTTTTTACTGATAAGTGTTGCTAAACTTACAAGCGAATGACCGCCACCGACAGTAATTGTTGTCCCTTCGATCTCTAAGTGGTCTAATCCAGAGCTTAGTTTGATTACGACTCCTTCAATACCTTTATCAGATACAAGAAGATTGGATCCACGACCAATCGCTCGCCAATTTAATCCATGCTTATTAATTACAGACATTACTTTCTTTAAATTTTCAACTGAAGAAGGTTCAATAAAAAGGTCTGCAGGACCTCCAATTTTCATAGTGGTATGGTTGGCTAGGAGCTCATTTTCCTTCACCTTCCCAATATTTAGCGTCTGTAATTCTTTTATTATTTCGTCCATTTTTACCACCTAACTTTCCAAGATGCTAATAGTTCAGTTTATGCACTAAAGTAAATTGGGCTACTTTTGATTCGTCTCCACAAGTTCTTTCATTAATGAGTATAGCTTGCTTGCTGAATCCGGAACCCCCATTTTTTTAGCTTTTGCTTTCATTTCAGTTAAATTCTCATTATCTAATAGTATACGGTCAATGTGTGTTACAAGACTTTTACTTGTCAAATCTTTTTCTAACAATAATTCTGCCGCCCCATGATCACTTAAGGATCTAGCGTTCTTTTCTTGATGATTGTTTGTGACATATGGACTTGGAATAAGAATACTTGGAATTCCAAGGGAGGTTAATTCCGCTAGTGTTGTTGCTCCCGCTCTCGAGACAACTAAATCAATACCTGCAAGAACTTCCGGCATGTTATGAATAAAAGGTTTGATCACCACATTCTTGGGATTTCCAACTAACTCTACTTCCTTTTTTACATCCTCAAAATGGGTATCACCCGTTACATAAAGAATTTGATACATTTTTTCTGCAAACTCAGGCAATGCTTTTACTACTGCTTCATTTATTGGACGGGCGCCTCGGCTTCCACCAAAAATTAATACAGCAGGCTTTGTCGTGCTAAGACTAACAGAGAGTCGGCCACGTATTCCATCCTGACCTACGACCTCTGACGCTCGAGGATTTCCGGTAAAAGCAATCTTTTTCTGAGGGAAATAATCCTTTGCCTCTTCGAAACAGATTGCAATTTTATTTACATATCTGCTTAAAAATTTATTTGTCAGACCAGGCACGCTATTTTGTTCATGAATAATCGTGGGTATACGAAGTTTAGCGGCAGCATAAACGACTGGGCCGCATACGTAACCTCCTGTACCGATTACAATGTCCGGCTTAAATGCTTTTAATATTTTTTTACTATCTTGCACACCTTTTAAGAATCTATAAACTGTTTTTACATTTTCGAAAGACAGTTTACGTTTAAAACCAGTTATATGAATCGATTGGAATGCTATATTTTCTCTTGGGACAATTTTACTTTCTAGACCATTAGTTGTACCTATGTATAGAAACTCTGCGTCTTTGTTTTCATTTTGAATTTCTCTAATTAGTGCTAGAGCCGGATATATATGACCGCCAGTCCCTCCACCGCTTACTGCTATTCTCATCTTTTCCACCTCATTAACTATTTAACACCTAATTGCATACCTATATTACTATAAAAATTGAAGAAAGAAAGCAAATGATAAAAGATTGTTAAGTAAATGTAAAGAAGGCCCTAGATAAAATGCTTTTTTAAACCAGTCCGTTGATCTCCGCTCCAGGTGCGAGCGGTTCGTGGGCGTTTCGGCGAGCCTCCTCGGCGCTTGCGCCTGCGGGGTCTCCCCTGACCCGTACTCCCACAGGAGTCTTCGCACCTTCCGCTCCAATCAACTAAGTGCATTTCATCAATATGCTTTATCATAGCCAAATAAAAAGAACCCTGCCACTGAACAGGGTGTCTTTTTCAATATCTTGAATAACGGCTGATATTAAGGAGAACACCGATTGCCATTAACATTAATGTTAGCGAGGAGCCTCCATAGCTTAAAAATGGTAATGTAATTCCTGTGACTGGCATTAGTCCCGTTACAACACCAATATTAATCATTACTTGAATGGCGACCATCGCGATGATTCCAACAGCTAGAAAGCTTCCATACAAGTCTGGAGCACCAAGCGCAATTCGAATGCCCCGCCAAAGCAAGAGAGCAAAAAGTAATAAAATAAACGAGCCACCTATAAATCCTAATTCCTCTGAAAGAATGGCAAAAATAAAATCGGTTTGCGGCTCGGGTAAGTAAAAAAACTTTTGCCGGCTTTCTCCAAGACCAAGTCCAAAAAGCCCCCCTGGACCAATGGCGTATAGCGATTGAATAATTTGAAATCCACTCCCTAAAGGATCGGACCAAGGATCTAAGAAAGAGGTAATCCTCTTTATTCTGTATGGTGCTGAAGCAATTAATCCAACAAACCCAGCAACACCTAATAACCCCAAGAAAGCAAAATGACTAATGCGGGCCCCTGCAATAAAGATCATTACGATACAAGTTCCCATCATGACAGTTCCTGTCCCTAAATCGGGTTGAAGCATAATCATCGCAAAGGCTACAAATGCAAGACCTAAAGAAGGGACAAGCCCCTTCTTAAAGGAGGTAATCAACTTTTGTCGCTCAGACAAATATTTTGCTAAAAAAGCAATCATCGCTAGTTTCATAAATTCAGACGGCTGAATGGAGAAAGCTCCTACTCCAATCCAGCTCCTAGATCCATTACGTACATTCCCTATTCCAGGAATTAATACCAACAATAATAATACAAAACAAACGATTAAAATAGTTTTAGACCATGTTCTCCACGTCCAGTAATTAATGTTCATGATAAAAAACATGGCAACAATTCCGACTCCGGCAAATAGCGTCTGCCTTTTGGCAAAGAAAAAGGAATCGTCAAATTTATATTCAGCCCATATCGCACTTGCGCTGTAAACCATGATTAGCCCTATTGCCAGCAGAGTGAAAGTTACAATCATTAAAATAAAATCAGGAGTTGTTCTCTTTGTCGGCACCACTATACACCTCAACTACGAGTTTTAGGGCTTAGCAGCACCACATGTGAGACCCAAAAGTGGTACAAGCCCTTACTTAAGCTTATGCACCGCTTCGATAAAAATGTCTCCCCTGACTTCAAAAGTTTTATATTGATCCCAGCTAGCACATGCTGGGGAAAGCAATATAACATCACCTGATTCAGAGTATCGATAAGCTTCAGGCACTGCCTTGTCAACATTATCGACACGCTTCATTGTTTTTATTCCCGCTTCGTTACCGACACGTTCCAACTTAGGTGCCGTTTGTCCAAAAGTAATCATTGCTTTCACATTTTTCAAATATGGAAGGAGCTCGTCAAATTCATTACCCCGATCAAGTCCGCCGGCAAGGAGAATAATAGGAGTATCAAATGCAGCAAGTGCATTCACTGTTGCTAAAATATTGGTTGCTTTTGAGTCATTATAAAATTTTCTCCCACTTATTTCCCCAACGTATTGCAAACGATGTTTGACACCCGTAAACGTTCGAAGTACTTCTTGAATAGCCTTATTATCCACACCCGATAGTTTAGCAGCTGCCATAGCAGATAAGATGTTTTCAAGGTTATGTACTCCAGGTAACGCAATTTCTTCTATTTCCATTACCCTTTCACCATTAAAAACGATCCAGCCTTCATCAATATATGCTCCATTCGTCAGCTTCTTTTTAGTGGAAAAAGGAATGATGCTGGCTTTTGAGTGACGGGCAATTTCCATCGTATCTTCTTGATCCGCATTTACTATTAGGTATTCTAGTTCAGTTTGGTTTTTTGTGATATTAGCCTTTGCTTCAATATACTCTTTTCTAGTCCCATGATAGTCTAAATGAGCATCATAAAGGTTGGTAATGATGGCGATTTTCGGATTAAATGTTTCAATCCCCATTAATTGAAAGGATGATAATTCAATGACAATGGTATTTTCTGCGGTTGCTGCTTGAGCAACACCAGAAGCCACCGTTCCGATATTTCCAGCTATTAACGGTGCTTTATTTCCGACATTTAACATTTCATAAACCAAAGTTGTTGTTGTCGTTTTTCCGTTCGTTCCAGTGATACCGACAAATGGTGCTTCTGAAATTTGGTAAGCGAGTTCTACCTCTGTTATAACTGGTATTCCCTTTTCTAGTGCTCCTTCAATCATTGGATTGTAATAAGGAATACCAGGGTTTTTCACAATCAGCTCGAACCCTTCATCAAGAAGTTCAATCGGGTGATCCCCACATATTACTTTAATCCCCTGTTCTAACAACCCTTGTGCCTCAGGATTTTCTGATAGTGGTTTTTTATCATTAACTGTTACAAATGCACCTAGCTTATGAAGTAGGGCAGCGGCGGTTACACCGCTTTTTGCCAAACCAAGTACAAGTATTTTTTTATGACGATAAGATTCAATCTGCTTCAATTACAACCACACCTCTATATAGATTCCAATTACTGCAAAAATTAGTCCAACACTCCAAAAGGTAACAACTACTCTCCATTCTGACCAACCCACTAATTCATAATGGTGATGTAGGGGACTCATTCGGAAAATTCGCTTGCCCGTTGTTTTAAACGAGATGACCTGTAGAATGACCGAAAGTGTTTCAATTACAAAGACGCCCCCGATGATAATTAGCAAGATTTCAAGCTTAGTCAAAATGGCTATTGCAGCAATGGCTCCACCAAGTGCAAGTGAGCCCGTGTCCCCCATGAATACCTTAGCGGGATGTGCGTTAAATACCAGAAAGCCCAGTACAGCACCCACTACTGCCACTGAAAACACTGCAATTTCAAAATTATTTTGATTCCACGCTAATACAGCAAATGCACCAAAAGCAATAGCCGCGGTGCCTGACACCAAGCCGTCTAGTCCATCTGTTAGGTTAACTGCGTTGGAGAAACCAACAAGCCAAAAAATAATGAGTAAAACATAAGTCCATCCTAAATCAAAGGAATAATCACCAAGTGGGAGTTTTATTTCAGTTGACTGTCCTGTATGTTTGAATATTAGGTAGAAGACAACAGAAATAATGATTTGACCTAATAGTTTTTGCTTTGAAGTCAATCCTAAATTCCGTTTTAATACCACTTTAATAAAATCATCTAAAAATCCTAGCAGGCCAAAGCCAAAAGTAACAAATAGTAATAAAAATGTTGTAATAGAGATTTGATCAGAAAATTTCCCTATCATTACTAGCGTTGTAATAATAATAGAAAATAAAATCATGACACCGCCCATTGTAGGCGTACCTGATTTTTTTTGGTGTGATTTAGGACCTTCTTCCCTAATGCTTTGTCCAAATTTCAACCTTCGTAAGAAGGGAATAAAAATCGGAGAAAGTAAAACCGAAATTAAAAATCCCATAACAATTGTGAAGAAAATAACTTGCTCCTTCATTCTATCCCCTCCTTTCTGTATTGTCTTCGCAACGATCAGCTATCATTTTTAACATCACAGCTATATCATATGACTCTTTATTTTTATTAAGAAGTTTTTTATTTGTAAATTTGATGTTAGTTATATCCATAATCTTGTCTGTTTCTCCATCTAGTTTTTCTATATAATAATTTAAAATTTTCCCTATTGCCTCAGAGTAATCATCAGTAATAAATAACGGAAAATGGTTTGGTGTATAACGCGGAAGTTTCTTTCCCCGTTCCCAAACCGCTGCAATGGCACCATTAGCAATTGCTTCTGAAAGCTCTCCAGACTCCTCATTTATTGGCAAAAATAAACCTCTAGGCTGTGCTACATTGGCTTGATCGGACATAGTGTAAAACAACATATCATCCTGAACACCTTGTTTTTCAGAAAACAAATGGACCAAGTCGTTTAAAGCTAAATACATACCTATCTCCCCTCGATTGCTTCCCGAGCAATCAGCCTATCATCAAAATCATGTACAACATTACCAATAATCTGATAGGTTTCATGTCCTTTACCGGCAATTAAAATGACATCACCAGTCGTTGCATTGTTAATTGCAGTAAAAATTGCTTCTTTTCGATCAGGTATAACCTGGTAGCTTTCACCTTGTACCCCTTCTTCCATTTCCTTCAAAATCGCGATCGGGTCTTCACTTCTTGGATTATCCGAAGTAAGAATAGGGTCAGTAGCTAAGCGGCAGGCAATTTGAGCCATTAATGGACGTTTCGTGCGGTCACGATCTCCCCCACAGCCGACAATGACAAAAATCCTTTTCTTTGCGAAGTGCTTAATAGTTTTCAACACATTTTCTAGGCTATCTGGTGTGTGAGCGTAATCCACGATTACTGAAAAATCTTGTCCTGCATTAACCAATTCAAACCGTCCAGCCACACCCTTAACTCCCTCTATGGATTCAATAATCTTATTCAATTCAATCCCTGAAACTAGCGCAGAAGCAATGCTTGCTAAAACGTTATAAACACTGAATTTTCCAATCAGATGCATTTGAATGGGGTAACTGTACTCATTTATAACTAAATTAAATGTAGTACCCTTAGGAGTCATTTGTATGTTTTGTGCTTGAATATCAGATTGGTTGTCGATACCATATGTAACAACATGTGCAGCGGTTGATCTTTGATACATTTCAGATGCTGGGTCATCGGCATTCAAAATAGCAAATTTAGGCTGTCTATGATTATAAGTATTACCGAGTTGGGAAAACAATAAGCTTTTAGCACGTTGGTATTCTTCCATCGTTTTGTGGTAATCAAGGTGGTCCTGAGAAAGATTTGTGAACACTGCTACATCATAATCACAGCCATGGACTCTTCCCATGTCAAGTGCATGTGAAGATACTTCCATAACGGCTGAATCGACACCTGAATCAACCATTTGGTTGAACGTTTTTTGAAGCGTCAAACTTTCTGGAGTTGTGTTTTTCGTTTCCAGTATCTGTTCACCAATTTTCGTATACATTGTACCTATGATTCCTGTTTTCTTACCTGCATCGGCAAATATTTTTTCAATCAAATGACTGGTAGTGGTTTTTCCATTTGTGCCTGTGATTCCAATTAAATGCAGCTTTTTCGTTGGCTGTTCATAAAAGGCATCCGCAAGTACAGACATTGATCTTGTAGTATCCTTTACAAGGATAACAGGTACATCTATTGCTAATGGGCGTTCAGCTAAAACGGCAACCGCACCATTTTCTACAGCAGATTCAGCAAAATCATGGCCGTCCACAGTGTAGCCTTTAATACAAATAAATAAGCTCCCTTTTTGCACCTTCCGATTGTCATTTTCAATCGATGTAATTTCAGGATTTCCCCCTTTGAAGGGAACGATTGGGTGCAAAGACTTTAGTAGCTCTTGTAGTTTCATTTTACCTCAAATCCTCTCATGACAGTACATACATATTGCCAGTATTTACCTCAGTGAGACTACTAGCGAAAGTTCCATCTTATTTTACATTAAATTATTTTATTTTGCTATTTGTTATGTAGGTTTTAAAAAAATTAGGCGGCGGAATAGATTCCGACCGCCCCTAAGGATGACTATTTACTTATTTTTAGTCCCCTTTTCCAAAGTATAACCTTATTTTGGATCCTTCTTTTACTTTTGTTCCTGGGCTAGGGGATTGTCTAACAACCACATCCCCTTCTCCGCTAGGATCAATTCTTAAGTTAATCATCTGCTCCTGAAGTTCGCCTTTTGTGAGACCCACAAGGTCAGGTAATGTTAATAAAGGCGTATCTGGCCACTTTATTTCTTTTTCGATTTGATCTTTACGAGGTTCTATTCCCATTGCACTTAAACTATCCTTCATGATTGCACCTACAATCGGTGCAGTGACGGTACCACCAAATGCGGTAACCCCTTTAGGATTATCAACCGCAACATAAACCACTATTTGGGGATCATCCGCAGGTGCAAAACCCATAAAGGAAACAATAAAGTTATTTTCCAAGTATCTCCCGTTTTGAGCCTTTTGGGCGGTACCCGTCTTTCCGCCAACACGGTAACCTTCCACAAACGCTTTTCCTCCAGTTCCCTGTGCGACCACACTCTCAAGGGCATGGCGGATTTCTTTCGATGTTTCCTCGGTTATAACTCTTCTCTTTTCAACAGGAGTATTCCTCATAACCACTTCTTTCGTAACAGGATCAATTAATTCTTTTGCAATATACGGTTTGTATAATATCCCACCATTTATGGCAGCAGATACTGCGGTTACTTGCTGGATCGGTGTAACGGATACCCCTTGTCCAAAAGCGGTAGTAGCTTGTTCAACCGGACCTACCCGATTTAGATTGAATAGAATCCCTGTCCCTTCCCCTTGTAAATCAATTCCGGTTTTCTGACCAAAACCAAAATCCTTTATATATTTAAAGAGTTTATCCTTGCCTAGACGCTCACCTAATTCTACAAAACCTGGGTTACAAGAGTTTTGTACTACTTCTAAAAAGGATTGGTCCCCATGTCCACCCCTTTTCCAGCATTTTAACCGTGCACCCGCCACTTGAACTGAACCAGAATCATGAAAATGTTCCTTTTCCAGATTAACCTTTCCTTCATTCAACGCAGCTGCGAGTGTAATAATTTTAAAAGTAGAACCTGGTTCGTAAGTAGACCAGACAGGGAGGTTCCTGTTATATATTTCCTGCGGTACATTTCGAAAGTTAGCTGGATCGAAAGTCGGTCTGCTCGACATGGCTAGGATTTCACCATTATTAGGATTCATGGCAATAGCTACTATTCCGTCTGGATTGTATTTCGCCTCTGCAATATCAAGCTCTCTTTCCACAATGGTTTGTATTTTCGAATCTATTGTCAGCTTTAAATCAAGACCATTGACTGGTTGCTCATAATCATCGGCCATGCTATTCATGCGCTCCCCTTTGGCATTCGCATAGAATTTAACCGCACCCCGTTCACCATTTAACTCTTTATCATAGTACTGCTCAAGTCCCATTAATCCTTGGTTATCCACACCTGTAAAACCAAGAACGTGTGACAGATAACTCCCATTCGGATAATGCCGCTTTGAGTCCTCACCTATATATACACCTTCAAGTCCCAGAGCTCTAATTTCTTTTGCCTTTTCATGTGAGATTTTCCTGCCTTCTTTAATCCGTACAGATGATGCACGTTTAGTAATTTCACGATAAGCATTTTCTCTCGACATATTTAATACGGATGCCAGCTTTTCAGCAGTTGTCGCAGGATCCTTAATCTGCCGCGGAATGACATATACAGTTGGTGCACTAATATTTGTTGCTAATGGGATCCCATTCCGGTCGACAATTTGTCCCCGCTCTGGTTCAAAAGGAATATTCCGACTCCAGGATCCCTTTGCTCGATCGGTTAACATATCCCCTAGAACAAATTGTACATATCCAAGTCTAACATCAATAATTAAGAAGGTCAGGAATCCAACGAATAGTGCAATCATTAGTCTCTTACGGACAGTAACATTTGAAACACGCATAGTATAAACGATCCTCCTCTTTCCTGCATTCCATTATCGTTCATTTATATGCTTGTACTTTTTTCAATAGAACGAGCCATTGTTGAAAAAACAGCGTAAAAAAAGAGGTCGACTTTGCAGTCAACCTCTTCAAATCAATCTTTTACCTTTTGTTCCTTGTCATCCGTTTGTTCCTTACCCTTATCAGTCGATGCTTCTTTTTCTTCATTCCACTGTTCTTCAGGGGTTTTCAAATCGACAATGAGGAAATCACCCTCTTTAAGAGGTGATTTTGGTTTAAGATTTTGCTGGGCTACATATCCTTTTCCTTTAGAATTGAGCTTAAGGCCAGCAAGGCTCGCCACCTTCATCACATCTCTTAGTGACCAACCGGTCATATCCGGTGCGGTTAATTCTCCATTTGTTTGGAGGATTACCTTTTCCCCTTCTAATATAGTTGTCCCTGCCTTAGGAAGTTGTCCAATTATTTCTGTTCCGTTTCCAAGCACAACTGTTTCAAAACCTTTTTCCTTTAAGTCCTTAACGGTATCAGTAACGGAGTGTCCTTTTAGATTTGCCATCTTATTAATCGATGCCTTTTCCAGGACAGAAGGCTGTATATTTAAATAGTGTAGGCTATTTTGCATCACAGGATTAAAAACGCCAGATACAGGAATCGCCCCTTGTCCTGCCTCCAAGCCTTCCAATACTGGCTCCTGGACAGCTACATATACGATTAATTTAGGGTCGTCCTTTGGTGCCATCCCTAAGAAGGAAAACATATAACCGTTTACCCCTTTTATATATTTACCATTAGGTCCTGGAATATTAGCGGTTCCAGTTTTGCCTGCAACACTATAACCCTCGATTTTGTAACGGCCACCAGTACCCTTAGGCGAGGTAACAACTGTTTCAAGAATATCTCGCACCTTACTTGCTGTTTCAGCAGAAATTGGAGTTGATACCACCTCTGGTGAAACCTCTTTAATGGTTTCACCTGTATCATGATTGACAATCTTTTCAACCACATGAGGTTGCAACATCTTTCCACCATTAGCAATGGCTGTGGCTGCTTGAATTTGTTGAATCGGTGTAATCGCCGTTCCTTGTCCATATGCAGTAGTAATTTTTTCAATTGGATAGGTAAATTGGATTTTACCAGAGGTTTCATCTGGTAGTTCAATTCCCGTTGGTTTATCAAAGCCAAATTTAGTTAAGTATTCTCTGAACCTTTCAAAGCCCAATTTTTCTTTTGCTATTTTTGCGAATGCAACGTTAGAAGAACGCTGAACTCCCTCTAAGTATGAAATACTTCCCCAACCTGAGCCATTATGGTCATGAATCGCTTTATCCTTATTTGTCACTTTATATGACCCTGATTGATAGTATTCATTTGGATTGAACACATTTTCTTGCACTGCTGCAGCTAATGTGAAAATCTTCATAGTAGAACCTGGTTCAAATGATGTTTCCACCGCTTCATTATGCCAGCTTTTATCGATCCCTTCTTTTGTTTTTGGATGAAAGGAAGGACGCTGACCCATAGCTAAAATTTCTCCTGTTTTTGGATCTGCAACAATGGCAATGATTTTTTTAGGCTTATAATCTTTTGCCACTTTGTTCATTGCATCTTCTAAAAAGGTTTGAATTTTTTTATCAATTGTTAAGTAAACATCATTTCCATTTTTTGCTGGTGTGATTTTCTCTTTTCCATCCGGCAGTAAATAGCCCCATAGATCACTCTCATAATTAATCTTACCATCGACTCCGGTTAATTCCGTGTTTAATGATTTCTCAATTCCCATTTTTCCAATTGATTTATAGGTTTGATCCTTTTGTTCAACACGGTCAGCATAGCCCACTACATGAGAAGCGAACATCCCATTTGGATAAAACCGTTTTGAATCACGAATAAAAGTAATACCTGGGAGTTCTAAGGCTTCAATTTCTTTCTTCGTTTGATGCGTAATATCTTTACCAGCCTTGCCAAACTCTACTTGAAATCTTCCTTTGGAAATTCCCTTTGTTAGGATACTATAAATCTCGGTTTCATCCATTTGAATATATTTAGCTAGTTCTGTTGCCGTTTTCCGCGGATTTTTAACATGTTGAGGCTTTTTAGGGTTTGTTGTCATTTTTTTATCAACAATAGCGATTAATGTATACGCTGCCGTATCCTCGGCGATTACCTCACCATTCCGATCAAAGATTTCTCCCCTAGCTGCTGCCAGTGTCCCTTCCCTGTTATACTTCTGCTGTGCTTTCGCAGCAAGAGGCTGTCCCCCTACTTCTCCAGTAATTTGGATTGAGTAATATCTAAAAAGTAATACAAAAAAGAGCAGGCCGAATATTACAAACAATATCGCTGCTCCAGCATTCATATAGGGCTGTTTCTTGCTCATTTTTCCTGCACAACCTTGACGTTATTTTCGTTTAACACAAGTCCCATTTTCTTTGCTTTTTCATAAATTCGGTCATATGCACTAAGTTCACTAACTTGAACCTGCAAGTCGCCGTTAACCTTCTGTTGTTCCTTCACTTTTGCTTCAACATTCTGAAGATCTTTATTTACTTCATAAATATTAGCCTGGGTAGAAATTAGATGCACGGCACCGAAACAAACCAATCCTGCAAATGCAACTCCAATGATTTTTTCCCCTGGAGTGAGCCAGGATTTTTTTATTTTTATTTCACCAATACTTTTGCTATTTTGTTCAACTTGTTCTTGTTGTTGTTGATACTTCCTGGCAAGATTACTCAATCTTTTCCCCTCCAGATTTTCTTATTTCCAGCTTAAGCACTGTTTTGCCTGTCCTATTTTTAAGGCTGTGTTAAACATGGCTGTTGATTTCCGCTCCAGGCACTTCGCTTTCCGTGGGTGTTTCGGCGAGCCTCCTCGGCGCTTGCGCCTGCGGGGTCTCCCCTGAACCATACTCCCACAGGAGTCTTCGTGCCTTCCGCTCCAATCAACAGGTTATAAAAATCAACAATGTTCTTTAACAAAGCCATTTTTAAAGTTTTTCTGCGATTCTAAGCTTTGCAGAACGGGCGCGATTATTTTCTTCTAACTCTTCTTCCGATGGAAGAATTGGTTTACGTGAGACTAGCTTTAAGATTGGTTTATACTCATCTGGAATTATTGGTAAACCTGGAGGCAAATTAGGTGTTTCACTAGCCTTCTTAAATGCTGCCTTACAAATTCTGTCCTCTAGTGAGTGAAAGGTAATTACACTGATCCTTCCCTCAGGGTTTAGCAAATCAATCGCTTGATTTAATGATTGTTCAAAAACTGCTAATTCATCGTTAACAGCAATTCTGACTGCTTGAAAAATCCTTTTTGCAGGATGTCCCCCTTTTCTTCTTGCCGGTGCAGGGATTCCTGCCTTAATTAATTCAACTAATTCAAAAGTTGTTTCAATCGGTTTTACTTGTCTTGCTGCTTCAATTTTTCGAGCAATTTGTTTTGAGAACTTCTCCTCACCATAGCGGAAAAAGATTCGAACTAAATCTTCATATGCCCAATGGTTGATGACATCATATGCAGAAGTATCTGCTTCATTGTCCATTCTCATATCCAAGGGGGCATCATGATGGTAACTAAAACCTCGTTCAGGCGTGTCCAATTGTGGAGACGAAACCCCTAGGTCATAAAGAACCCCATCAACTTTATAAATCCCGCGACTTTCAAGTTCCTCTTTTAAGTACAAGAAATTGCTTTTAACAATCTCTAATCGACTACCGTATTCAGATAATTTCTCTTTAGCATGTGCGATTGCTGTTTCATCTTGGTCAAATGCAAACAATTTACCATTGTCGCTAAGTCTTGAGAGTATGAGCGAACTATGTCCAGCCCCACCCAAAGTACAATCAACATAAATACCATCCGACTTAATATTTAGTCCGTCAACAGCTTCTTTTAATAACACAGTTGTATGTTCAAACATTTTTCGTACCACCTTTTCCAATCAGCGAAATCTAACAGAAAATATATTAATATAACTTATCCATTATATATCAAAGCCAATCATATTTTCTGCAATTTCCGCAAAAGATTCTTCAGACTGTGTAAAATAGTCTTCCCAAATCTGTTTACTCCAAATTTCGATTCGATTGGAAACACCCAAAATTACGCATTCTTTTTCTAGTTTTGCATATTGCAAAAGTGGTGTAGGGATATTTATTCTTCCTTGCTTATCAAGTTCACTCTCTGTTGCTCCTGAAAAGAAGAAACGAGTAAAAGCACGGGCATCCTTTTTTGTCAGAGGTAAGCCTTTTAATTTCTCTTCAATAAGTCCCCACTCTGATACTGGGTAACCAAATAAACATTGATCCAATCCACGAGTAATGATAAACATGTCGCCAAGTTCATCTCGGAATTTGGAGGGCACAATCAATCGGCCTTTATTATCAATGCTGTGATGGTATTCACCCATGAACATACCCATTACCCCCACTTTCTATAAAAAATGTACCACATTCCCCCACTTTTCACCACCTATTTTTTAACTATTCGCCCCTATTTCTATAAAATCCTTTTTTACCCAGTTGAATTCTTACAAAAAAAAGAAAAACTTCACTGCATTAGTGAAGTTTTTCTACATTTTTATAACCTTATGGCTACCATTAAATTCAAATGCCTCTGTCATGATATCTTTAATAAATGTCAAACCATATTCGTTCAAATAATAAAATACATTCCAAACCCGTTCTTGTGGAAAGCCATCTGGCCTTAACGCAAGATCCACTCGAGCATATTTATTTAATATCACATTATGTCTAAACTTAACCGCATCTTCAAGTTTTGATTGCATAAAGTTAATTTCTTTCAGTAAGTACGTTTCATTCTTCTTTAGCATCGGAAGCAGTCCACGGTCAAGTTCCTCTGTTTTTGCTTCAATAAGTTGATACTGCTCCATTAAGTCAGCTTTTGTCTTTGAAAACATCTCTTCTAACTCTCTATCCTTAATGGTTGAAAGAAAGCCTTCCTTTTCTTGTTCCGTTCCTCTAGTTAAAACATCAGTTATATTTATCTTTAATTCTAAAATATCTGTTTCAACAGACCGATCCAGGAATGTAATATTTAAGCGTGGGACAATCGGCGGCATCTTAATATGAAAATGCTCAAATACAAGTTTTAGCTCTGCCCAGTAGGAAATTTCCCCAGGTCCTGCAATAAATGCTATGGTTGGGAATAGCCATTCTTGCATAAGAGGACGAGTCACCACATTATTGCTTAATTGTTCCGGCTTTGTGTTCACAAGCTCCATTAATTCTTCTTTTGAAAAAGAAGCTGTTCCACTTTTCCCCACAAAACGGTTCGATTCTCGACTGTATTCTAGGAGGATACGCTCATTTTCTTTTTGATCATAAAAAAATAGGTTTGCCGCTTGGTCACTAATATCTATAGTAATCGGGTAGCCTTTATTTCCAATTTGCTTTTGCTGCTCAAGGACCGAAAACGTGATGGTTTCATGTTGTTCTATTTGCTGAGTAAAGAAGTCCCTTTGTATTAAACGAAAATCTTTATTTCCTGAATCAACAATTAACAATCCATAATCTTTGAACAATTCCATAATAATGTTTGCAAAAAAATCAACGAAGTTCTTAGACCTACTAACTTGTTCTTCCGCAAACTGCAAAAGTGTATTTGTATGTTCTGTTTCGCCAAAATTTTCAATGATGTTTTGTACCCATGATACACATACATCTTTATTTAGTTCTATATCCGATACCATTTTCTTTTGGAGTACTCTTTCAGGGTAGGTCCATTTGTCAACTTTTTGGTTAACTGGCACAAATACATGATTTACTTCTTGAAAATCATGGTCTTCCCCAGCAACCCAAAAAACTGGTACCACAGGAACACCTAATTGTCTTTCTTTTTGTTCTGCTAATTTAATAATGGAGATGACCTTATGGATGGAATAAAGCGGTCCTGTTAGAATTCCAGCCTGTTGGCCACCAATGACAACGACGCTATCATTTTGTCTTAATTTTTCTATTGATTTCTTTACAGCCTCTGAAGTTGGAAAGCGTTCCATGAAGGATTCTATGTGTGCAGCTACCTCTCTGCGAGGAAATATTCTACCGCCTAATTCCGCCATTCTTTTCTTATCTTCTTCTACATCATTGTACCGATAGTGAAAAAAAGGCTGGATATCAGCAGATTGTTCCAAATAATTAGAAGCAAACCGATTCGTTGCTGGTAAAGAGAGATTTAAAATCTCCATTTATGTACTCCCTTTCTGGTCACTGATATTCATTCTAAACGAGTATATCACTACCTGCCCTATTTGAAAAAACCATCCGCTCATTTTTATGTTGAAAAGCTAAAAGTGACAACACTTGAAATTACGCCATAAAAAGTGAGGGCAATGTACACTAGAAAAAACAGCATAAAATTAAATCGCCAAAAGCCCTTCATAACCTTTTGAAGAATGATCTCTTCCTTAACTTTCCAATGAACAAGAACAAACATCATTGCTATTACTATCATTATTAGTATTATTAACCAAAACAATGATATTTTCCAAATCGTAACAATTAAAAAATGGACAGAAATGATATATAAAATAGTGGTGTAATCTAGTGCGATATGAAGAGATCTCCGTGAATTTTTTGTTATTATTTTTCCAAATAAAAAGACCAAAATAGAGCCGAAAATTGGTAATGCAAAAAGAACTGTTAACACAGAGGACAGAATACTGCTCACAACACTCCCCCCTTTACTGGTTCTTTTCCCTTAATAAAATGATAGACGTTCTCTAATAGAGGAGCCTGTTTTTCTTGCTTGTTTGCCTCCTCAAGGATAAAACCGAGAATGGCGTCTACTTCTGTCAGCCGATTCGCCTCGATATCTTTTAACATAGAGGAACGATTCTCGGCAGTTTTCTTACAGATTTCCATCACTTGTCGAAGGTGTTCCTCTGGGTGGTCTAAGTTCAAAATGAAGGATATTTCATCAAAAAGGCTCGTTAAAACGCGAAAAAAATATTCATTCTGAATCAATTCCCCATTTTTCACATGCAGAATAGAGGTTAATGGATTGATAACCGCATTAACAATTAATTTATTTATTAGCATCGAATAATAATCTTCTTGTACATGGATTGGAAAATCAGAAGGTACTGCAGCTGAAAAGCTTTGTAAGAAGGAGAAATCCCCTCTAAAAGGCGCCACATTTGTTGCCCCTTCACCATTATGGCTGACAGTAAAGGCATTTTCCTTCAACGCACCATGTTCAACCGTACCTACAAAAATATTTTTATTCTTTAATTCTTTTAACCACTTTAAATGCCCCATACCATTTTGTAAAAATAATAGGTTATCAGGATCTTCAGGAAGCTGATTAATAATCTCTAACACGGGAGTAAGTTGATATTGTTTAACCGTAATAAGGGTTAAATCCTCAGTTCCCTTCCACTTTGAAATTGGAAGTGCCTTGACTAAGGATACCGTTCTTTCGGCTTTTTTTTGAAGAATAATTCCATTTTCATTAATTTGTGAAGCTTGATTTTCAGTCCTTGTATAAATTGTTACCTCATAACTTCTACTGATATAGGATGCAAATAATAGTCCAATTGACCCAGCCCCAATGATTCCAACCTTCATGGTATCCCCTCATTTAGTCGTCTTTACCCACATTTTATCAGATATTGTCAGCATTCTGTAAGTAAGATGAAAAAAAATCCCTTATCGCTATACGACAAGGGATTCTAGAATCAAACTGGGTATACAGGATGCTTTCGGTCACTAAAGTTTAATTCTTTTGATTGATAGTAATCAAAGCGCTGAATAAGCACGTATCTTAATTCGGATGGAGCAACAATTTCATCGACAATTAGCTCTGAAGCCAGCTTGTAAATGTCAATATGCTCCTTATATTCCTTATGTTTTTCTTGAACGAACTTTATTTTTTCCTTCGGATCTTCAATTTCATTAATTTTATTAGAATATACTGCATTTACCGCTGCTTCTGGTCCCATGACTGCAATTTGAGCCGAAGGAAGAGCAATACAGCAATCTGGTTCAAAGGCTGGTCCGGCCATTGCATATAGCCCTGCCCCGTAAGCTTTTCTAACAATAACAGAAATTTTTGGTACTGTTGCAGAGCTCATAGCTGCAATTAACTTGGCTCCATGACGAATAATCCCAGCTCGTTCAACTTTAGTACCAATCATAAATCCTGGAACATCTGCTAAAAACAATAATGGAATATGGAAGGCATCACAAAGCTGAATAAATTTAGCCGCCTTATCAGCAGAATCGACAAATAAAACGCCACCTTTTACTTTCGGTTGGTTAGCTATAATTCCAACAGCTCTTCCATCCATTCTAGCTAACCCGGTGATTAGCTCTGGGGCAAATAATTTCTTCACTTCATAGAAACTATCTTGATCAATGAGTCTATCAATACATTCATACATATCAAAAGGTGCATTTTGATTTTCAGGGATAATTGCTTCTAAATCTCTACCCTCTTTTGGTGCGACGCCATTTGTCCTCTTCGTTTTTTCTTTAAAGCTGGCTGGAAAATAACTAATGTATCTTTTAGCTGATTCAATAGCTTCTTCCTCACTATAGGCAAGAACATCTCCACAACCGCTTACTGAACAGTGCATACGTGCCCCGCCCATTTCCTCCAGCGTTACCTTTTCCCCTATAACCTTTTCAGCCATACGAGGGGATCCTAAATACATGGATGCATTTTGGTCAACCATGATAACAATATCACAGAAAGCTGGGATATATGCTCCTCCGGCAGCGGAAGGCCCAAACAAGATACATACCTGCGGAATCATACCGGAAAGCTTCACCTGATTATAAAATATTTTCCCTGCCCCTCTACGGTTTGGGAACATCTCTAACTGATCAGTAATTCTCGCTCCCGCAGAGTCCACAAGATAAAACAACGGCACCCTCAATTTTTCCGCTACTTCTTGAATACGAATAATTTTTTCAACTGTTCTTGCTCCCCAAGAACCTGCTTTAATGGTAGAATCATTAGCCATGACGCAAACAGTTTGACCATTAATTTTACCAATCGCTGTGACTACACCATCAGCAGGAAGATCAGCTGCTTTAAAATTAGCAAATTTCCCGTCTTCCTCATATTTGCCATCATCAAATAATAGGGCAAGTCTATCACGAACAAACATCTTATTCTGTGATTTCAGCTTTTCATGATATTTAGGGTGTCCGCCAGCCTCGATTTGTTTTCTATTTGCATTTAATTGATCATTTAACATGTTAGTGGTCGTCATTCTGATCCCCCTCTCCTGTTATTCTAATACCATAAGAACATCGCCTTCATTTACGAAGTCACCTATAGTTACCTTTACATTTAACACAGTACCCTCCGTACTGCTCTCGATTGGAATCTCCATTTTCATAGACTCAAGCATTAATACTTCTTGGCCAACATTTACTTGGTCACCATTTGCTACAAAAATATTTAATACCGTACCTGCCATAGTTGCTGTAATTTCTTTCATGTTTCTCTCTCCTTATTTCACTAAATTTTTTGTAAGAAAACTCGTAGTATACAACCCTTTTTGGAAATCAGTATCAGCTAGAATGGATAAAAACAGGGGCACATTTGTTTTAATCCCTTCAATCACCACATCCTTAAAGAATCCTTCCGCAGTCGATAATACCTCTTCTCTTGTCTGTCCATAAACAATACATTTTGCAATCATTGGATCATAGAACGGTGTTACCGTTCCCCCCTCCTCATAGCCAGAATCAATTCTGACTCCTTTTGTCGCATTCATTTTAAGAGAAGTAATTTTTCCTGGTGACGGCAAAAATCGAACAGGATCCTCTGCGTATAAGCGGAATTCAATAGCACTTCCATTTGAGTTAATTTCAGATTGCAGCAAAGGTAATTTTCCACCTCGTGCTACAAGTATTTGCCATTTTACTAAATCAAGTCCTGTAATCATCTCTGTTACTGGATGTTCGACCTGAAGACGAGTATTCATTTCTAAAAAGTAAAAGTTCCCCGCTTCATCAACGATAAATTCGATGGTTCCCGCGTTAATATAATCAACCGCATGAGCCGCTTTCACCGCAGTCTCATACATCTTTTTCCTAACTGTTTCAGTTAGAAAAGGAGATGGTGATTCTTCCACAACCTTTTGATGCCTTCTTTGAATGGAGCAATCCCTTTCAAACAAATGCACGATGTTTCCTGCAGAATCCCCAAACACTTGAATTTCCACATGTCTAGCATCAGCAATATATTTTTCAATAAAAACCTCGTCTGAACCAAAGTAAGCCATGGCTCGGGTTTTAGTCGAATCATAGGACTTAACGAGCGCTTGCTCATTTTCACAAAGCACCATTCCAATTCCACCGCCACCGCCGCTCGCCTTAAGCATAATAGGATATCCAATCTCCATTGCTAAACTACAGGCTTCTTCAATAGTTTTTAAACCATTACCACTTCCAGGTACTACTGGTACTCCAGCCTTTTCCATCGTTTGTCGCGAAACTATTTTATCCCCCATTAATTCGATTGTTTCCGGTTTTGGTCCAATAAAAATAATTCCTTCTTTAATAGCTTTTTTGGCAAACGCTGCATTTTCAGATAAAAAGCCGTAACCGGGATGAATGGCATCCACTTTTTCACTTTTTGCTATTTCCAAGATTTTATCAGCTTGTAAATAGGATTTGTTTACTGGCGGCTCACCTACATATACAGCCTTAGTTGCGGCTTTTACAAAAGGCATATCCTTGTCAGCATCTGAATAAATAGCAATCGTTTCAATCCCCATCTCCTGACAGGTCCTTATGATACGAAGTGCAATTTCTCCTCTATTGGCAATTAATATTTTTTGCACATTTTTTCCCCTTTCATGCCCCTTTTGTTCCTCCATTAAAATTTCTACATCATTCTCGGAATTTCCTGCAAATTTTGAAAACGCTTCCTGAACTTATTTGAAGAATTTTTTGTGCTTTTGTTATATAATAATATTAATTCATTTCGAATAATGCAAAAATTAATACATCTTCATGTTATTCATGAACAAATGAATATATACAATATTATGAGGTTATGATTTCTTAGGAGGTTTACTATGAGAGCAAAAGTGGAGAAACTAAAAGTTAACTTTAAAACATTAGAAGAATTTAAAAAGTTTAAAGAATATGGAATTCAGGAGTTATCCATGCTTGAAGACCTTGAAGCCAATATGGTTGAAGATGATAGTGAATCACCATTTTACGGTATTTATTTCGGGGACAAACTAGTAGCACGAATGAGTTTATATCAAATTGATGCGAAATTCGATCGTTATTTTTATCCAGCACAAAATTATTTAGAATTATGGAAGCTGGAAGTACTAGCGGATTATCAAGGGAAGGGCTTTGGTAAAGCTCTTGTCGAATTCGCGAAGAACTTTGGTCTACCTATTAAGACAAATCCAAGAGTACAATCAAGTGGTTTTTGGGAAAAGATGGGCTTTTCTAAAGTTGATTATGATATGGAACGGGATCGCGGGGAAAATCCACTAGTTTGGTATCCAGAAGGCGTAGAACCGCAAAATTAATATATATCATTCCATCAAAAAAGCGGACAAAACATTGTCCGCTTTTTGCTATTTTTCTACCCTTTCCAGATTACCATTTTTGTCCATTTGGAATTTCACCTTTTGTTGTCTGTCTTCATCTTGAAGCACAACCATTTTCCGCGCTCTTTCCATAATCTCAATTAATGAGCGGTAATCCTCTTCAATAGCCTTTAAATTCTTAGACAATCTTTCATTTTCTGCAGCTAGATAAAAAGTCTTCTTTTCTAACTCTTTAATTTTATCAAGAGAGTTCTTCCTGTCCACTTCATAACTTGCCCAATCTTCCGCCTTTTGATGGATTCCTTCTAAGAAATGAATGACAGCAGGAAAAGTAATGGTAGGTCCCTGTTCACAACCTACAGGTGATGAGACTGTCTCAACCTTAACTGAATCTTGAATGACCTCACCTTCTGTGGTGACTACTTGCTTTTTTAGTTCTTTTCTTTGTCTTTTAGCAAGCTCAATACCTGATTTATATTGTTTACGTACATATGAGTTCCAACGGAAACCACAAGCAGCCGAAGTACGCGAAAGCTTTTTGCCTACTTCTTCAAACGCCTGCAATTGTGTCCCACCTTCACGGATATGCCGTAACACAACTTCAGCGAGTAATAAGTCTTCGTCTTGGGACCACGCATCTTGTCGAGTAGGTGACATAAGAACATCCCTCCTAGTGTTTTTATAATACATATGCATCTACTAGAAAAGATAGACTTAATCAGAAGTTGTCTTTTAATCTTTATTCATGGTTTTTTTATTAATAAAATTATTTACATAGTTATGGTGGGCATCGCTTTCCCATAATAAGGCACAAGTCCTTACCTCTTCTTCTATCCGTTCTCGCAGCTTCGCTTCCTCCCACTTCCTAATCCACATCTTCTTATAGGATTGCAGCACACTTAACTCTTTCTTTAGTATGTTTTCTAGGAACGCCTCACAAGCTTCCAATGCGTCATTTTCAAAGAGAGCATCAATAAACCCAGCCTCTTTTAACTCTTCTGCTGTTTTCATCTCCGCTTCCATTAGAAGCTTCATTGCATTTGACAGAGTGAGCTTTTCTCCTAAAATCGAACCGCCTCCCCAGCCAGTGGTTATTGCTTGTTTCCCTTGAACAAATCCTGCTTTTATTCCTTTTCTAGCCAAACGGAAATCGCAGGCTGTTGCAAGCTCACAGCCTCCCCCAATAGCCGTCCCATTTATAAGTGATATAGTGGGAATAGGCAAGGTCAATAAGGAGTAGAGAATGTTTGACATTTTAGAAAGCATAGGATAAGCCTCTTCTTTTGAATGAAGAAGGTGAAAAACCGACAAATCTCCACCTGAACAAAAAGCACGATCTCCTATACCAGTAATGATTAATGCCAAAACATCCGGTTCTGCTGCTCTTTTCATTACCTCCATTAATCCTTGCATTACTTCGTAATTGATTGCGTTTCTCTTTTCAGCTCTTGTAATGGTAAATAATAAATAACCTTTCTCTTTTTTTTCAATTAAATATGACAAACCTACCACTTCCCTTCTGCCAGTCAAAAGTCTCTATCAACATTCTAGTACAAACAATTTCAATTAATTATGTAGAAATCTTCTTAAACGACAAAAGCACAAGGGATTTATCACCCTTGTGCTTTCTATCCAAATGGAAATTAGTCGTTGACAACGTCTTTTCCTTTGTATGTTCCGCAAGCTTTACATACGCGGTGTGAAAGTTTCATTTCACCACAGTTTGGGCAGCTTACCATACCAGGTACGTTTAATTTAAAATGAGTACGACGTTTTCTTTTTGCAGTTTTAGAAGTCCTTCTAAAAGGTACAGCCATTCTTCCCACCTCCTTAAAGAGTATTAAGAAAGTAATGAAGGCCAGGAATGCTGGTTCTTCACTTTGCTTCTTAGTTTTTGCCGATTATGATTCGGAAGAAGAATTGTTTTCGTTAAAAAACTTTGCAAGTCCTGCCAATCTAGGGTCAATCTTCTTAGATTGCTCCTCTTCATGAACAACCTCCCAATCCTTACCAGACTGTGGAGCTGCTCCTTCACTATTGACATCTTCACAAAAGACTTGCATTGGAACCTCAAGTAATAGTATTTCGCGAATGATTGGCATTACATCAATCACGTCACCTTTTACTTGATTTACATCCTCTTCAGTTTCATAAACTGAACCTTGTAAGAGGAAAGTTTCAGTTGTTTCGACATTAATTGGAAGTTTTACATCCACTAAAGTACGAGAACAAGGAAGTATTAAATGACCTTCTATTTTTATATGAAAAGTCACTTTCGTTGAATCTATATCCCCACGACCTGTTATATGCATAGGAGATACCTCTCGGATAGAAGGATCAGTTTCTTTAATCTCATCAACCCGAATAGTTTCATCAATCGGAAAATCCTTGTTTCGATATTTTTGTAATTGACTTAATGTCCATTTCAATTGAATCACCCCAAGGCAACAAAAGTAATTATAGCCTTCATAAATTTTTTTGTCAATGTTTTTTCTTTACACCCCGTCAGGCGATTGTTAAAGAATACAAATCATCTAAATAAGCTCTCAGTCCTAGTTTATCCAGTTGTCCATTTTGCAAACATCTTTATCATCTTATCATATATTCTGATTGGTTTCCTTACAATTTTGCTATAATGATAATAATTAATATAATCGGTTAACTGTCTGTTTTACAACGGATTCTCATACCTTTTTCATTTTTAGTTTTAAGGAAGGAGATAAAAAATGAAAGCTGTTGGTTTAATTGTTGAATACAATCCATTTCATAATGGACATGCTTTTCATTTAAATGCTTCAAAGGAAGCCGCTAAGGCAGATGTTGTCATTGCGGTTATGAGTGGGAATTTTTTGCAGCGAGGGGAACCTGCACTGGTATCCAAATGGTATCGGACGAAAATGGCCTTGCTAAATGGTGTTGACATCGTTTTTGAGCTGCCCTACCATTTTGCCACACAGAAGGCTGAAACATTCGCTAACGGTGCGGTATCTATTTTAGATGCATCTGGTTGTGAGACCTTATGCTTTGGAAGTGAGAGTGGGGACATCAATTCCTTTCTTCAAACGCTTGATTACATTAAAGAAGAAGAAAAAAAACTAGATGTGGGCATAAAATACTTTATGGATACAGGTGTAAGTTATCCTAAAGCATCAGCATTAGCTTTTAACCAGTTACAAGCTTCAAAAAACTACTTGGACCTAGGTAAACCCAACAACATTTTAGGTCTGGAATACATAAAGGCAATAAAACGACAAAAGAGTTCTATTAGGCCAATGACTGTGACACGGAAAAATGCCAATTATCATGATGAACATTTCACATCAGAAACTATTGCTAGTGCAACTAGTATTAGAAAAGCTATTTTTTCTCCAAAGGACGATAACCATGGTATTGACCAATATGTACCTATGGCAACAAAGCAGTTATTAGAGGAATATTTCCATCATTTCCAACTGTTTCATCAATGGGAAAATTATTGGAGTTATTTACAATACCGACTAATTCATAGCAATAGTGAAGAGCTTAGGGAAATATATGAAATGGAAGAAGGCCTTGAAAATAGGTTACAGGCTGCAGCTATCGAATCAGAGAGCTTTCAGCATTTTATGCAGAAGATAAAAACAAAGAGATATACTTGGACAAGGCTTCAAAGGCTTTGCATTCATATTTTAACTAATGCAAAAAAAATAGAAATGAACAGAAACCTAGAGAAGGCTTCCTATTTAAGACTTTTAGGGATGACTACTAACGGAAGAGAATACTTAAATAAAAAGAAAAAGGATTTGAGCCTGCCTCTTGTATCAAAGCTTTCTAGCTTTAAGGAGAGCGAGATCAATCTTGATGTGAAAGCCGCTCGTGTTTATGCTCTAGGAGTCCCAAATCATTTAAAGAATGAAATGTTCAGACAAGAATTTAATCAACCACCTATTTATATAAGATAGCTCTTTTCGTAAACTTTGGTGCAACTGTCCAAACCTAGGGCAACTTCTGACAGGGTTGATAAATTTTACGTCAACTCTGTCCAAACATGGGCTAACTTCTGACAGGGTTGATGAATTTTTGGTCCACTCTGTCAGAACATGAGGCAACTTCTGACAGGGTTGATGAATTTTTGGTCCACTCTGTCAGAACATGAGCTAACTTCTGACAGGGTTGATGAATTTTACGTCAACTCTGTCCAAACATGGGCTAACTTCTGACAGGGTTGATGAATTTTACGTCAACTCTGTCCAAACCTAGGGCAACTTCTGACAGGGTTGATAAATTTTACGTCAACTCTGTCCAAACATGGGCTAACTTCTGACAGGGTTGATGAATTTTTGGTCCACTCTGTCAGAACATGAGGCAACTTCTGACAAGGTTAATGAATTGTAGGTCCACTCTGTCCAAACATGGGCTAACTTCTGACAGGGTTGATGAATTTTTGGTCCACTCTGTCCAAACATGAGCTAACTTCTGACAAGGTTAATGAATTGTAGGTCCACTCTGTCAGAACATGAGGTAACTTCTGACAAGGTTGAAGAATTCAAGAGAAACATGTCCGCCGATGTGAGACTTCAATAGAAAAATATAATATGAATAAGAACAAATTTTGCGAAAACAGTATATAAAATAAAAGATGATGCAGCTGCACCATCTTTTTATTTTTGCTTTAATTTTTCTAAGTAACTAACTGCATCGTCGAAGGTATCGATAGGAATAATTTTCATTTTTGTCTTGATATCTCGTGCAGTTTTTACAGCTGCTCGATAGTTAGAATTTTTTGCTCCGTTTTCATTAGGTGCTAAGAAAATTTCTGCACCCGCTTTATCCGCAGCTACAATTTTTTGTTCAATTCCTCCAATTGGCCCTACGACTCCATCTTCACTGATTGTACCTGTACCTGCTATTTGGTAGCCTCTTGTTAGATCTTCTTTAGTCAGTTGATTATAGATTTCTAATGTAAACATAAGCCCTGCCGAAGGTCCGCCAATTTCATCTGTTCTCACCTTTACCTTTGGATCAACAAGAATTTCCTTATCGTCTACTAAAGATATTCCAATACCAACCTTATTAGGATCCTCCTTGAAACGCTCAACGTTTAATGTTTCTGTCTTCGTTATTTTATTTCTAGAAAAAGTTAAAGTGACCTTGTCTCCTGCTTTTTTAGTACCTACATACTCAATAAATTTTTCCGAGGAAGAAAATTGATGTCCATCTACTTTAAATATTCGATCCCCTGCATTGATCTTTCCTGCAGCCGGCATTCCAGGAATCACTTGAACAACATAGATCCCTTTATATTTATAATGAACAGGTAAATCAGCTTTCCGATAGGCAACCTCTATTGCATTAAGTTTTGAACCTGCCATTAAGTGAAGCTGTCTAGCATTATATTCTTCTTCTGTCTCTTTTTTATATAAAATCATTTCTAGTGGATATAGCTCTTCATATTTTAGAAGTTTTGCTTCTAAGTAAGAATAGATATTTGCTCTACCCATTCTGACGGTTGTTAGCATAAAATTCCCTTCATCCTTATACCCACCGTCTACCGTTATGATCGGTCCCAGTTCTTTCGCCATTCCCGGTTTTGATACATAATAGGGTAAGGAAAAATACATCCCCCCAATTAAAAGCAGTGTAATGAAAAGTACAGAACTTATATATATTTTTTTACGCATTGCTCATTGTTACCCCTTCCACTGTTCAATGACAGTTTCGATTTGCTTGATATACTTCTTTGCTTCTTCTTCACCAATATTGATAATCTCCTCAATATTGGTAAATGCCCGGGAGCTATAGTTTTCTACAGGAGGGCGAATCATGACATCGGCAGTAATCTCCCTGTTTTTGACTATTTCTGATTGCATGATATCAATACTCTGCATAATAACGTCATAAATAGAGGAAATTTCCGCATTACGTTTTACTCTTGATACATCTACAGCAATGACGATATCCGCTCCCATTTCCCTAGCGACAGATACAGGAACGCGATCACTGACACCTCCGTCTACAAGGATTCTTCCATTATTTTTTTCCGGCACAAAAATACCGGGAATAGAAATACTAGCTCTCACCGCATCAGCAACAGGCCCCTTCTGAAAAACGATTTTCTCTCCTGTTAATAAGTCAGTTGCTACAATCCCGATTGGGAGGTTTAAATCTTCTATGTTTTTTCCATGGGTAAAAACCTTTATAAATTCCTTCACCTTTTTCCCGGAGATAAAGCCCATCTTTGGTACCGTAAAATCCAAGAAATATTTTCTCTTAAAGGCAGTGGATAGTTTATATAGCCGTTCCATGTCAATACCTGCCCCATAAAAACTACCAACAAGGGCCCCCATGCTGCTCCCAGCGATTAAATGAATGGGAATTCCAGCATCCTTAAATGCCTTTATGACACCTAAATGAGCAAACCCACGTGCACCACCAGAACCAAGTGCCAACCCTATTTTAGGGTGCTCCATCTTTAGCTACCTCCCATATATAGATGAACATTTCCTTCCATTGTAAAAGATAAATCTCGTTCAATCTTATGGTCTAAATTGACGTTCTATGAGTATATTTGTGTTATATGAGGACAAGTGTTCATATGATTATTAGGAATAATCTCTATTTTAGCATTGATAACATAAATTTGCACAATGTTACCAATCCCCTTGGAAGGAGGTCCCTCCATTGTTTCGGTCAAAGATAAAAACACTTTTTCTTTCTTTATCTGTCACCATTTTAGCAGTATCTCTGATTTCTTATCCACAGGAGTCATTTGATGCTTCGATTCGAGGCCTGAATATGTGGTGGGAAATTGTTTTTCCTTCCCTGCTGCCTTTTTTTATTGTTTCTGAAATGTTAATAGGCTTTGGAGTAGTAAAATTTATTGGGGTGCTATTAGAGCCACTTATGAGGCCGCTTTTTAAGGTTCCAGGAGTCGGAGGATTTGTTTGGGCCATGGGAATGGCTTCTGGATTCCCAGCGGGTGCAAAATTCACCGCAAGACTACGCCAAGAAGGACACTTAACTCAGATTGAAGCAGAAAGGCTTGTTTCCTTTACCAATTCCTCAAATCCACTATTTATCTTTGGAGCGGTCTCGGTTGGATTTTTCTATAATCCTCACTTAGGTGTCATCCTTGCTCTTTCACACTATTTAGGCAATATTTGTGTTGGGCTCCTTATGCGCTTTTATGGAAAGGAATCACCAGAGGTCGCTAGTGAGAAAAGAAAAAAGTTCAAGGTCAGGTCTGCCTTATCTGCACTGCATCAGACTAGATTGAAGGATAATCGCCCAATTGGAAAACTTTTAGGTGATGCTGTTAACTCCTCCATCCAAACCTTATTAATGGTTGGCGGTTTTATCATCTTGTTTTCCGTTATTAATAAACTGCTCTATCATTTACATATTACAGCAACACTGGCGAAAGCTGTTGAGGTAATACTGTCTTCCATCTCCTTTCCAGAAATGCTAAGTATCCCTTTTATTTCTGGTTTATTTGAAATTACTTTAGGAAGTCAATTAACTAGTCAGGTACAGGATGCCACCCTTCTCCAAAAAGCTATGATGACCAGTTTCATCTTAGGTTTTAGCGGATTTAGTGTTCAAGCTCAAGTAGCTAGTATTTTAGCTCAGACAGATATTAGGTTTCAGCCATTTTTTATTGCGAGAATCCTTCAAGGAATATTTGCCAGCTTGTTTGCACTTATATTATGGAAACCCATATATATGCGCTTTAATAGTAATGAACAGCCTTCTAATGCATTACCTGTTAGTTTTTTCGGGCAAGGATCGTGGGCTGATCACTTTTACCATAAATTGATTGAGATTGGCCCCCTCATAACGATTCTTTCACTTATGGTTTATGTCTTACTATTGTTTGCCAGATTAAAAAATCAAAAAAGCTAGGCCATTGCCTAGCTTTCCATTTGTTTGTCAATAAACTTTTTTTGTAATTCTTTTTCAACAATAGGAGGGACAAGTTCTGTAATTTTCCCATTGTACTTAGCAACCTCTTTCACAATACTGGAACTTAAAAAAGAGTATTGGTTGTTGGTCATTATGAAAAAGGTTTCAATATCTTCATCTAACACCCTATTCATTGAGGTTATCTGCATCTCATACTCGAAGTCAGAGACTGCCCGTAATCCCCTAAGAATCGCATTAGCCTTCACACTCTTTGCATAGTCCACAAGTAAACCAGCAAATTCATCGACCATTACGTTAGGCATATCCTTAGTTACCTCTTTGATTAAACTCATTCGCTCTTCAACAGTAAAAAGTGGATTTTTTGCTGAATTGTTTAAAACTACCACATATACCTTATCAAAGACCTTGGCTCCTCTACGGATAATGTCTAAATGACCGTATGTAATCGGATCAAAACTCCCTGGACAAACGGCTATACTAGCCAATATGACTCCCCCTTATTCCTCGCTGGTCCGAGAATAAATCGTCACAGCAATCATCCCATATTTTTCATGTTTAATTTGCGTAAGCTGTCTCACTGACTGTGGTAAATCTACGTCAAAGCTGTGTTCACAAACTATAATTCCATTTGTCTTTACAACATTCTGCTGATCCATTTTTTCCATTAAACTTACGAGTTGCTGCTTTTTATAGGGAGGATCTAAAAATATGTAATCAAAGGTAATCTCCCTTTTGATTAGGGCTTTTAACGCTCTCTCTGCATCATTACGGTAAACCTCTGTCTGCTCTTCAAACTTACAGGCCCTAATATTTTCATTTATGACTTGGATTGCTTTCGACTCTCGATCAATGAAAATAACCCTCTCCAAGCCTCTACTAAGTGCTTCCAAGCCTAGTCCACCACTTCCAGCAAATAAATCCAAACCTATTCCACCGTCAAAATAAGGGCCAATCATATTAAATAACGCTTCTTTTACTTTATCGGTTGTAGGCCTTGTTGTATTTCCTGGAACAGCTTTTAAAGGTCTACCTTTACATGTGCCCGAAACGACTCTCACTACCATATCACCACATTTTTCGGAAATAATTTTTCTTTATCCATCCTATCATAATTCACAAAAAGTAGACAATCTGTTGTCACATATCTTTAGATTGTAACAGGTTCACTAGCTAATTTTTGTTTCATATGGAAATTTTTTAAAATAGACGTATAAGCTTAAAGGTTGTGGAAATAATGTTATTAACAACATCAATTCGAGGATGTTGTTGCCAACCGCGGAGAAGACTTACGTTTCCCCATAAGTTCTTCCTCCGGTTTCTCCTCTCCCTTTGCCTTCTATCCTTTAGAGGATGTGGAAGGACCCCGCAGATTATTCTGCGGGGTTTTTTTTGTTTATAGAAAATGGTAAAGTATTAATGAATTTAGCGATTAAAGGAGAGTTTTCATTGATACAACGTTTTATTGAACTCGGAGAAGGATATTCAGATATTTATGAACTAATTGAGCTTGCTAAAGCCAATCAACATCGGCTTCACCATATGATGGCTCTTCATACTACGATAGATAACAAGGAGTTGACATCCTTAGTTGTTGTGTTAAAACCAACTGATCCAGGCAAGTTTCAACCTTTATACATTTGCCGTGAAGGAATACCAAACCCAAATATTTCACCTAATAAGAGATACTCACTTTTTTCTGAAACTGCTGAGGAACTTGGTAAACAAGTTATCCAACTATCTGTTAAACCATCTACCATCTTTAATGAAAAGGAATTATTCTATCAACACCTAATCGGAATTCTTAGATTGAATCACTACTTAGCTCCTTTACAGTAAGAAAAGAGGTTGACACTTGAGTCAACCTCTTTTTATATTCCCATTTTATAATCATATTCCTTTGCTTTGTCCGGTGCAGAATTCTCATACTCCATTCTTAGGAATGGTTTATAAGATGGCTCTACTTTTTTTACGAATGAAAAAGAATTTAACTTTTCCATGATGCCTTCCATGTCTTCTTGATTACAATACAAGACAACATATTTTAGTTTTTTTGAGACATAATGAACATTTCCAAAGCGACGTAGCATCTTAGCTTGTTTTAAAGAGTATAGCCAAACTACTAATCCTTGTCTTTGAACAAACATACTTTTTTCCCCTTCAGCAAAACCATCATTTTAGATAAGTCTAGCATATAGAAAAACAAAAAACCAGCTGAAATATGCTGGTTTACACTCATTAACTACACCCACAGCTTCCTCCGCCGCCACAGCCGGCGCCGTGATTAGATTCAAAAAATGGATTCCCTGAAGGAACTTTTATATGTTTAGAAACCGAGCCACCTACTAACAAGCTGATTTCATCCAATAGACTTTGCAAATCGTTTTCTGCTAATTTAAACTCAGCTACTAACGGGTCCAAATCCATTTCCCTCTTTACTTCTCGGATTTGAGTCATAACCCGTTTATAATCAGGGTGATACTTCCCAAAACGTTGGACTTCTTCGTATAACTCCTTCAGGCTTACAAAACGGTTAATTTTCCGTTGTGTCTCCTTATTACTTCTCAATTTATATAAACAAATCTGATATTGTTCCACTACCTCGGAATCAAGTACCATCCTAGCTAACGCTTCCGCATTTTCTAATAATTCCATTCTTTCTAACGTAGCAAGCATGCGCCCACCTCCAAGGACATTTTACCATGAAAAATGAGAGAATGCGAAAACTTCATTTTATTTATGGACATTTACCATAAATTCTTTTACCAATCCATAAGGCTCATTATTTAACTTAACAACCTCAAGCCTTACTTTATGCGTCCCTTGAGGTAGTCCTTTAATTATAAATGCAGCAGTCGTTACCTCTCTATTTCGTTTGCCATCAACCCAGATAACCATTTTTCCAATTTTTTGACTTGACTGGTTCGATTCTCTAAAGCTGATCCCAGTGACAATACATTCAACCAATACATCTTTCCCCTTCGTTTCGTGCTGTACCATTAATGTAGGTATTTCTTGTGCACTTGAATGAAAAATTGTTAGCATTCCTTGTAATAGAAGTAGAAGAACAATAGATGGTATAAACCTTTTCAAACCAATCACTCCTTTTTAGTATTGTTCGCCTCCTTTTTGATTTTTAGTCTATTTCTAAAAATTGCAATAAAAAAAGGCCACATTTTTCCCATGTGGTCCCTGATTAATTTTGGTTTTTCATTGCCTGAAACATAGAATACATCATCGATGCCATTTGCACGCTATTTGAAAACTTTTCTACTTGGTGTGGGATTGTTTTCTTATAATGATGTAACGACGCAATTTCAAGTGATTGTAAGTCATAAGGATTTCTGGATAGTTTTCGGTACCAATAGGGCTGCTCGCGTACAAACTGCTTTAAATCCTTTTGATTTTCTAAATAATCAAGTACCTCTCTTCGCATAATCTAATTCCCTTCTATTAGTCTTTTCGAAATGAAAAAGGATGTTTTGGCCCCTCTGGAGTCTTGACAGGACCTGCTGCTGCATTCGGATTCCCTCCTTGAAACTGTGCAATAACACCTTGAACGGCACCTAGTGCCTGACTTAGATTATTAATATGATTTTGCATTTGGTTTGGGTCCATTTTCTTGACCATTCCCATAATATTTGACATCCAATCTCCCTTAGCACTGCTGCTCTCTGCTTCAGATTCCGAACGTGTTTCTACACCGATGGTTTCCCAACGTTTATCATCTTCACCCAATAAGTACCAATCTTCATACAGTTCTTGCCACGTGGCCTTTCCATTCCGAACTTCCTTAATAATATTTGGATTGTTTTTAACAAATTCTTTGAATTGCAGTACGGAGGGATGTAATTTTTTTTGCGACATTTCTCTCACCTCTGCCCATATATATTGCCAATAATACAATATGTAAGAAAAGTAAAAATGTGAAATGCAAATGGAAATGAAATTATTTATAAATATATATCTTAGTGGTAAGATGACTTAAGAAAAGGCTGTGTTAAAGAACAGTGTTGATTTTTATACCCTGTTGATTGGAGCGGAAGGCTCGAAGACTCCTGTGGGAGTACGGTTCAGGGGAGACCCCGCAGGCGCAAGCGCCGAGGAGGCTCGCCGAAACGCCCACGAACCGCTCGAGCCTGGAGCGGAAATCAACAGGCAATTTTTACAAAGCCTATGAAAAAGAAATGAAAGAGGTAATTATTATGGAAGATGCATTGCGACAATTATTAGATTCTTGTATTAAAAATGGGACTGAAACGGACCTAGATGCATTACAACACCTACTTGAAGGTGTTCAAAAAAAAATTATTCAAAACAAAAGCACATTTATTGATGGAATTCTCCATATGGAAAGAACTTTTGATCAAAATACCTGTGAAATTACGATTCCCGTAAATTCTGTCCTTAATAATAATCTAAATATATTGCATGGCGGTATTACAGCAACAGTACTTGACACTGCCATGGGAAGCTTGGCCAATTATTATCTCCCTGAAGGATTCGGCGCCGTCACAAATCAGCTTAATATCCACTACACAGCCCCTGGAATAGGAGACCTGCTACGATGCAAAGCAGAAATTATCCATCAAGGGAGCAAAACCATGGTTATATCTGGGGAAGCATATCGAAGTGACGGCAAAAAAATCGCCCATGCAACAGGAACGTTTTTTATTATAAGTAAATAATTATGGAGGAGGCTGATTAAGAATGGTCACCGCCATTGTAATACCAATCATTTGTCTTTACTTTTATTGGCTTACAAAAAAAGAGATGAAAGAACAAGATAATAATTGGCTTTCAGTTAGTAATATACCCAAGGAATCCATATTAGCTGGTGAAATAAAGAGCATAAATGAGGAAAAACAACGCTTTTATTATCATCGATACATATATGTACAAACACTAAAACTCCAGACAGCAACCAAATTAATTACCGCTAAAAAAATCACTCCAATAACTAAAAATATTAAGTTAAATTCTTTTGTTGTTGGGGAACACATTCGTATGTTCGGTAAGTGGGAGGGTTCAACCTTTCTATTTAGCCATTATGAAATGGATAATAAACAAAAAGGTGACCAATAAGTCACCTTTTTTCATTGTTAAGCCTATTCAACTTTCTTAATAAAGTTCTGTGTATAGTATTTTTGGAATACACCAATTCCAATATGTGAAAAATCTTTATTTAATAAAGAATCCCGATGTCCTTTACTATTAAGCCATCCTTCCACTACTGCAGGTCCATCTGTGTAATTTGCAGCAATATTTTCGCCAGCTTCTTGATATGCTACTTTAGCTGTTTGTAATCGCTCGGTAAGGTCCCCAAATTTCTTGGACGTATGGGAAAAATCATTGTTTTCGGACATATCCTTACTATGTCCATATGCAACTTCTGCTGTTAGTTCGTCCCAGCTTAAAGGTTTCAGTTTGTGTCTTTGTCGCAAAACATTGGTAATATCAAAGATCTCCTGCTCCGTTCCAATTTCAATACTCCTCCATGTTTCATCTGAAAGTGCAGGTTCTTCAACTAACTCTCCTTGATAAACTAATTCATATGGACGCTGTTTAATTAGTGTTTCAGCATCTAGGAACCGAACACTTGAAAGATTGCCTGTAAATTTGTCTATATAAAGCTGGACATAAATGTCCCCCAACTGAACCATTGGTCGAAGATTTAGATCGGTATCATTGAGCTCAAAACGGTAGGTAGTACCCTCCCAATCCAAATTAATATTTGTATCAATGTATTGAGTATTAAAAATTTCTTCCACTGGCTGTCCAATTTCAAAAGGAGCAACATCTAAGTTTTCACCAATTGCAAAGATGGTTACCACTTTATTATTTGCAACACCTACCTGTAGATATCGCTTGTAATCTTGATTATATATATACCATTGATAGCCATATAATGATTCATCCTTGCGCACTGGTGTCCCAAATTCTTTTTCTAAAATAGAAACATCTTGCCCAATCATTAGAGCTAAACCCTCTTTCGGCTTTTCAGACGATGGTTTGTTACTTGACTTTAAATTTGGACTTTGTGGTAACGATATCTTACTTTCTTGCGTGTGATCTTCCTTTATTAAAACATTATTTCCGGTTTTTTCATTTATACTAACATAAAAACCTATGGATAAAAAAACAACTGAGAGTATCAGAATTCTAACAAGCGTTCGCAGAGGTTGTCACCCTCTCTATTCCTTTTTCTATCATTATATGTATAGATAAGATAATTATATCATCTATACCCCGATAAGTAATAGATATTATCGAAAATGTCTGATAAAAGAAGAAAAAACAGGTACAATTGGTACCTGTTTTAATAAAAATCCTATTGCCCATATAATAATTTTAATGTTGTATCCCATGCTCAGAAATCTCTGTTAAAGCTTCCTTTGCTTGATCATCTGATAATTCACGAACAGCAAAATCACCAAGTGAAACAATACCAATTAACTTATCGCCTTCTACAACAGGTAAACGGCGAATTTTATGCTGAGCCATTAACTTTGCAGCCTCTTGGCTTGTGGCTTCAGGAGAGATGGTTATCAGCTCACTACTCATGATATCTTCTACCTTAGTTGACCCTGGATGTTTTTCAGCGACACCTCTAATAACAATATCACGGTCAGTAATCATTCCTACTATCTTTTCTTGATCAACAATAGGAATTGCCCCTACATTAAGTTCTTTCATTTTAAGAGCTACTTCGTACATATTATCTAGTAAGGTACAACACTCTACATTGTCTGTCATAATATCAAGAATTTTTTCCATTAATTTTACCCTCCAAGATTTTCAAATATACTCAGGACCATATTTTATATTTTCCAATCATGAATGTTTTATTCGATGAATGAATTCATTGCAAGTTGAAACATTTTCAACTATTATTATAATGAATTATATTTGCTATAACCAATGAGGAAACATAGGGGTAAGGCAAGCGTCATTAGGAGGGATTCATAATGAAATTTGAGAATACGGGAATTGAGAAGTTAAAAGCAGATTTAAACCGTTTAGATGAGGTCATGACTGATTACGGTTTAGTTCGTGCAGGTCAATGGGATTACGAACGTGTTACATACGACCGCAAATTTGAATTAAAAGAAGGTGTGTTTTACCTTCGTGTACAAGGTTATTCAGTTGAAGGTGATGTTGATACTTTTAAAGCAACAATCCAATTGATGACACCTTTACTAGGAAAGCATTATTATCCACATGGTGTTGAGTATGGTGAAGGAGAAAATTTCCCATCCTCCCTTGTAAATCAATGCAAGAAAATTCTTGAGAACATCAACACAGAAATAAGTAAATTCGCATTGTAATTTCTAATAAAAAAGGAAGGACCACGGTCCTTCCTTTTTTATATTGGCTGTGTTAAAGAACAGTGTTGGTTTTTGCACCCTGTTGATTGGAGTGGAAGGCACGAAGACTCCTGTGGGAGTATGGTTCAGGCGAGACCCCGCAGGCGCAAGCGCCGAGGAGGCTCGCCGAAACACCCACGGAAAGCGAAGTGCCTGGAGCGGAAATCAACAGGAAAGATTAACAGAGCCTTTATATTAGAAAAAGTCATAGAATGATGATTTGATATGTGGAACCATTTTCTCTAGCTTTTGGACTTCCTCTTCATTCCCCTTTAAATACCCCATCTGATATAACTCTAATGGCCGTTTATAACCAAAAATGATGGCAGACAGGTCATTAATTGATAACTGGATTCCCCTCCTTGGCGGCTGTACACACTGGCTCCCATTCTTTTCTTTAAATACTTTTATTTGTTTATGTCCAGTTAAGTAGCTTCCATTATTCCATGGTGCAAAGGTATCTTCTAAATGGAGAAAAACAGGCTCAGTTCCTGAATGGAACCCAAACTTTCTTAAACATTCTTCTACATCAACAATCCGTGCCATGAAATACGGCTGTAATTCCATACTTACCTTCGGCTGTTGAATAAAGTATGGAAATGGGTCATGGATCGGCAGGGTCAGATACACTTTCTCCACCATAGAATCATGCTGACAAATAAAATTCCAAAGACCTACCCTTGCTTCTTGGTCAAGGCACACCATTTCCTCCACATCCATTTTTCTGTCCTTTACATGATAAAGGATATAACCCTTCGCTTCATTATCTGGATTATAATAGACAGCAATTTGAGAATCGTCATTAAGTACATGATCCTTCCACCAGTCAAAAGAACGAACTAGCATTCCATTAAATTGGTTACAGTACAATTGATAGATATGATTGATATCCTCTGGAAAAGCTTCCTTAGAATATCGGATGATTTTTCCTGGCTGTATTGGCAGTAAAGCTAGATCCTTTTTATCAAGAGTTACTTTTTTATACTCACTTAATATCTCCCATCCAAACTTCCGATAAAAGGAAAAATCAAAAGGATGAAGGAAGGAAACAATCTGACCGTCAGCGTGCATTTGTTTCAATGCCTCTATCATTAATGAGCGTACATACCCACTTCTCCTGTATTCAGGATAGGTAGCCACACCAGCTACTCCACCCATTTTCCACTCAGCCCCATTCATATAGACCCCAAGGGGAATAATATGTAATTTAGCTGCAAGATTCTCTTTTTCTTTTATTCCTAGGATTTTATGTTTCTTTAACATATCTCTTCTTGCGGAAATTCGTTCATCAGCTATCTTATATTGAAAAGCATACTCTGAGAGTTTTAATGATTCTAGAAAATCATCGTCCGTTAGAATCTTAATATCCAATTGATTTCCCCCTTTACACTAAAAACCTACCTTTATTATAAAGTGTTACCGAGGAAAAATGGGAACATTCTGATAAAGAAACATAAAAAAGTGCCTATTGGCACTTTTTTTATTAAAACCCTAGAATAGCTTTAATCATTGAAGTAGTTTCTCCACCATGATAAAAAACATATAGTAAAAGATAAACCGCAACGCCTGTTATTCCAGTAAAGAACCAAATAATGCTAGTAACAGGCCCAAGCTTTCGGTGGAGGGCAAGGTTATTTTTATAACCTGTTGTTAAAGAAACAATTCCAAAGACTGCCCCGATGGTTGCTAATGTAATATGAAATACTAAAAACACGGTGTAATAAATTTTAATGTCATCTGGTCCGCCAAAAGAAGTATTCCCTATAAAAATAGTTCTTGAAGCATAAATAATAAAAAAGATTAGTGCAAAAACAGCGGCGAAAAACATTGTTTTTTTATGGGCTTCTATTTTTCTTTGTTTAATTTGCCACCAGCCAATTGCAACCGTTATGGCACTTAAAACAATAAATGAAGTACTAATCGTAGGTAAAATCGGTAAGGAATTCATTTAAAAGTCCTCTCTTTTGTTTATTCTACAATAATAGTAGTGTAACAACCCTTTTATTTCAATCAATTTCCGAATAAAATAAAAAATTCTCGAAAAAAATCCCCCAATTTGTTGGGGGACTATTTAATCGGAGATGGATTTAATGTTTGGTTCATCTCTCGTTCGGATTCTTCCTGATCTTTACGGTACCATTCAAAGAAAACATGACCTAGTATCACACCATAGATGATTTCTTGGATAATCTTCATTAATACTCCGCCAAGTCGTTGATCTTCGATTACTGACATGGAACTAAAAAGTGCAGGACCACTTAAATTTAAGCTAGCAAAATTAGATGCCCCTACACATAAACTCATGACCTGTCCCCATACATGAGGATCAGAATAAGTTGCATAGAGTGAATTATCAGCAAAAATAATAAGTGCACATGCTGGAGTTAACAAGATACCGTCAGCAAAAATATAGCCAACCTTCTTCAACCCACTTAGAGTTTGGTGTTCCGGCATCTGATTTAGTAAAGGCCACCACATGAAAATAGAAACAAGAAATAAAAGAATAGAATAGCCTGCATGAAGCCAGAAATTCTGCATGACATGATCAAATATGATTGGAACATGGTAGAAAGAAAACAAGCCGTTAAATACGACTAAAGCAATTAGTGGTTTCGTTAAGAATCTAAACAAAGAATCAATTTTTTTAACGCTCAATAGCTTTTGCCATACCCAGTTTGGAATACTCAAAATAAATAAAGGGGGTACAACCAGAACTAACACGGCCATCTGCATCATATGGACATAAAACATTAGGTGTGCTAATAAATCCAAGGGTGACCCTTTTATAGCGTAGAGAAGAATCATCGATATTAAGAATAATGACCCTTGTTTTTTGGACAATGGCTCATTCCCTGGAAATAACATTCTATACTTTGTTGTAATGACTAAATAACCTACGGTTAATGCGATTAATATTAATAAAAAGTACGGGCTCCAAAGTGCTTTAAATCCAAATATATCTAATGTAAGCACCGAAATCACCTCAATGTTAATTGAAAGAATTATTGACTATATTATACCCGTGGCAAATAAGTTAAGCAAACCATGAAAACTTTCCATTTTTTCAAAAAAGAAAATCGGCATAAAGCCGATTTTCCTTTTTTTATAGCCCAATTCTTACCACCAAATAATGGTTGTAAAAGTTAGAATTGTTATTGCTCCTACCAACGCTCCAGAGTATAAGAAGAGAGATGGAGCTTCATGTCCTTTATGGCTCATATGCATGAAATAGTATAGTTGGAAAATTACTTGAACAACAGCTAAAAGGATAATAAATGGTACTGTAAACCATGCAGTAAATCCTTTGACAGCTACTGCAGCAAATGCGATTAGAGTTAAGAAAATCATTAGGGTAAAAGATACAACTTGATATCTCATCTCTTCAGTACTTTTCCGACGACGATATTCAATGTCAACTCTTGGGTTTCCTGAATTTAATTGTTGATCTGCCATCAGTTTATCCCACCATTCCCATTAAATATACTACTGTAAAGATAAATACCCAAACAACATCGATAAAATGCCAATATAAGCTAAATACATAGAATTTTGGCGCGTTGTATAGGTCTAAACCACGTTTTCCATTTCGGAACATTAATGTTAGACACCATAATAGACCAAACGCAACGTGGCCACCGTGAAAACCTACAAGCGTATAGAAGGCAGAACCGAATGCACTACTTGTAAACTTATGTCCTTCATGAACATAATGAGAAAACTCGTAAACCTCAAGTCCTAAGAAGCCTGCACCTAATAATGCTGTTAAGCCAAGCCAAACCATCATTTTTTTGAAGGCAAAGTTTTTCATGTGATACATAGCGTATACACTAGTCAATGAACTTGTTAATAACAACATAGTTGCTACAAATGTTAATGGAAGCTCAAATAATTCCTTAGCAAGCGGCTGTCCAGAATCACCGACTTTATCCTTTAACGCTAAATACGTTGCGAAGAGGGAGGCGAATAGAACCGTCTCTCCTCCTAGGAAAAACCAAAAACCTAAAAATTTATTTTTTGCTTCAAGGGTTGCTTTCTCCGGCGCAGCAGGCCATGTTTCATAAGTGAATTTATCTTCAGCGTGCATTATGCCTTACCCCCCTTATCCTCGTCATCAATTAGCTCTTCCTTGTGAATATGGAAACCATGATCATCTTTAACTGAACGCGTGAACATAGAACCCAATGTTATTAGTAGGCCTATAATCATTACTGGTAGAGACCATGAAACCTTATCTTGATGGTACAATGCACCAAAAGCAGCAATGAACAAGCCGACAGACATAATAAATGGAATAAAGGATGAATTAGGCATATGGATATCACCAAGCGGCTCGGCAGGAGTCATAGCCTTTTTCCCTTCCATTTTTTCAACCCAAAATGCATCTAAACTACGAACAAGTGGCAACTGTTTAAAGTTATAGAATGGAGGTGGTGACGGAATAGACCATTCAAGTGTTCTTCCATCGCCCCATGGATCATTCCCAACCTTAACATTTTTCACTGATGTCATAATGATGTTAATTAACATAATAATGACACCAAGCCCCATGAATGCTGCTCCAACTGAGCTTACCATGTTTGCTAATTCAAATCCTTGACCTGGAAGGTATGTGAATACACGACGTGGCATTCCCCATAAACCTAAGAAGTGTTGGATAAAGAATGTTAAGTGGAAACCAATAAAGAACAACCAGAAAGTAATTTTTCCTAGGGTCTCATTTAACATTGTTCCAAACATTTTTGGCCAATAAAGATGTGTTCCTGCAAAAATTGCAAAGACAACACCACCTACAATTACATAATGGAAATGTGCAACAACGAAATAAGTATCATGATATTGATAATCCGCGGCTGCAGAAGCAAGCATTACTCCTGTTACCCCACCAGCAAGAAACGATGGTATAAAGGCAAATGCCCAATGCATAGGTGTAGTGAATTTAACACTTCCACCCCACATAGTTAAAAGCCAGTTAAAAATCTTAATCCCAGTAGGGACACCAATTGCCATTGTTGCAACCGCGAAAATAGCATTCGCAACTGGACCTAAACCTGTTGTAAACATATGGTGAGCCCATACCATGAAGCCTAAGAAACCAATTAAAACTGTTGCAAAAACCATGGAGGAATATCCAAACAAGCGTTTTCTTGAGAAGATTGGAATAATTTCCGAGAAAATCCCAAACGCAGGAAGGATCAGAATATATACTTCAGGATGTCCAAAAATCCAGAAGAGATGCTCCCAAATTACTGTGTTACCGCCGGCTGCCACTTCAAAGAAATTAGCTCCGAACATTCGGTCAAACATCATTAATACAAGACCCACTGTAAGTGGAGGGAATGCAAATAAAATAAGTGCTGAGGTTACAAATGTAGTCCATGTGAACAATGGCATCCTCATATACGTCATTCCTGGTGCACGCATATTAATAATCGTTACCAAGAAATTAATACCACCCATTAATGTTCCAAAACCTGAAATCTGTAAGCCTAAGATATAGAAATCTACTCCATGGCCTTTCGAAGCCATCGCAAGTGATGCATAAGAAGTCCATCCAGCATCAGGAGCTCCACCTAAAAACCATGAAAGATTTAGGAAGATTCCTCCGAAGAAGAATAACCAAAAACTAACTGCATTTACAAATGGAAATGCTACGTCACGTGCCCCAATTTGTAATGGCATAACAGCATTCATAAATGCAAATACAAGCGGCATCGCGGCTAAGAAAATCATTGTTGTTCCGTGCATGGTAATAATTTCATTAAATGCACCTGCACTGACAAAATCATTGTTAGGTACTGCAAGTTGGATACGAATAAAGACAGCTTCAAGTCCGCCTATTAAGAAGAAGAATCCACCTGCAATAAGATATAGGATGGCGATTTTCTTATGGTCAACAGTTGTTAAAAAGTCCCACAAAGTCGCACCAAATCCCTTTTTTTGAGCTAAGGTACTCACAATTTTACCTCCCTTTCAACCAATTCCCCATTTATTCCTGAACTTTTAAGCTCATTAAATATTCGGCTAATGCATCAAGCTGATCATCTGACATTTCTGGATATTTTCCAGTCATTAAGTTCCCAGGCTTGTATGCTTCAGGATTTTTAATCCAGTTTTTTACTTCTTTTTTATTATGGTCTAATACACCGGCTACACGCGATCTTTCACCAAAGTTTGATAAGTTAGGTGCAATACGTGCAGTTTCTGGCATTTTATTAGCTGGAGTTACAGCATGACAGCCGATACAGCTCTTATTAAAGATTTCTTGACCTTGTGAAGCTAGAGCTCCTGTTGCTTTTTGTGGTTCTTTAACATCCTTCATTGCAGTAACCCAAGCATCAAACTTGTCACGGCTAATCGCCTTAACTTTAAAGTCCATTAGAGCGTGTCCTGGTCCGCAAAGCTCAGCACATTTTCCGTAGAATAGATTTCCCGCTTCATTTGCGCGCTTGTCGTCAAATTCCAACCAGAACTTGTTGATATTATCAGTATTGGTATCTAATTTTCCACCAACTGCAGGGATCCAGAATGAGTGTTTAACATCCATAGATTTTAAGTTGAAGTAAACTTTTTCATTTGTTGGAACAACTAATTCTTGACTCGTCACAATCTTTTTGCTTGGATATTCAAAATCCCACCAATATAAATGTGATCGAACATTAATTACTAATGCTTTTGTGTTTTTCTTGTCCATCTTGTCAACATCAGCAAGTTTGAAAGTAGATGCTACAGTTGGTACAGCTAGGATAAGAAGTAATAGAATCGGCACAACAGTCCAAATAATTTCTAGTTTATGACTTCCTTCAACTTGCTTTGGAATGGTTTTGTCGTCTTTTCTACGGTAACGAACAAATACCAAAACAAATATAACCATGACGACAATAATTACCCCAACCATGATTAAAGTACTTAACTTCATTAAATCATATTGCATGTCTGCAACTTCACCGGCTGGCATCAAAGTGGAAACGAATGGTTTGCCACATCCGGAGAGTACAAGCGCTATCATCGTAAACAACGAGACTAAACGCCATTTTGCAAGCCTTTTCATAGCTTAATCAAACCCCTCTTTCACTAATAAAATTCTAAATATATAATGCTTGGTCAAAGAAGTATGTAGGTGGCTGACTCAAGGAGAATTTAAAGCCTAAAAGTCAGCCAAAGCAAGCAAAACTAAATTAATGTAACAATCACCATCGCCACAAAAATAATAGTTAAATATTGCAAGGAGTAAACAAACATTAGTTTTGCCCACTTTATGTCATCTTTGATCCTATATCCATAAATCCCTAATACTAGCCACCCTATATTTAACAGAGTTGCAAGAATTAGAAATGGGATTCCTAATTTGGTAAGAAAAAATGGGATTGGCAAGAGTGCTGCCACCCAAAGTACAATATGAATTTTTGTTGTTTTAAAGCCCTTCACTACAGGAAGCATTGGGATTCCTGCTGCTTTATATTCATTTACTCTCCTCATTGCTAGAGCATAAAAATGCGGAGGCTGCCAAACAAACATTAGTACAAATAACGACCAGGCCATAATATCAAGATTTGCATCCACTGCAGCCCAACCGATTAACGGTGGAACGGCACCTGAGATACTACCAATGATCGTATTAGAAACAAGCTGTCGTTTAGACCATAAGGTATAGAGAACTACATAACTAAAAACTCCAAGCAGTCCAATAACTGTTGCAGTCATGGTTGTTAAGAATAAGAACAGTGTTCCCAGTCCAATAAGTAAAATACCTAAGGTAAGAACTCTACCCGGCAATACCTTTCCTGTTACTGTGGGTCTTCCTTTTGTTCTCTCCATTAGATGATCGATATCACGGTCAACGTAATTGTTTATAGCACATGAACCCGCAATGATTAGTGAAGACCCTGCCACTGTATAAAATACAATGTCTAAGTTCCCTAAAAAGCTTTGACCTGAAAAATGCAAGGCCAGCCAAAGTCCAGTAAAGGTTGTAATAAGATTGGAATTTACGATTCCTATCTTTATCAAAGCCATAAAGTCTTTCCATACTGAGGTTTTTTCTATGTTAGAATGCAGGCTTGCAGAACCATTGTCTATGGATGGTTCTCCATAAGCCTTTGAGTTGGACATACTTTCTCCTCCTAATCCTTCATAACAAATATTCACCAATTAACAGCTAACAATACTTACTAATTTTACCGTCTATTTTTTTTACAAAAAATTAGGGATAATCAGTTTATCAAATTAAACAATTTCACTCATAAATAAACCAGAGAAGCAGTGATTCAAAAAACACTTTCTCTGTATATTAAATCACACTTTTTGATATTTTTGTGAACTTTTTTCGAATAATTTTTGACCAAATTGTGACACGCCTTTAATATCAACAAAAAACCACTATATATAGTTCTAACACGCACTTTTCAAAGTTTCAATAGTTTTCACTATAATAATAGTGGAAAATATATATTATCCATTTGCCTTTTTCTGTTAGTAAACTTCTATAAAAATCTATACTTAAATCCTGTTCATTTTCCACTTTATTCGTTATGATAAATAAGGACTTTTTAATCTAGTTACTTTTCATTTATTATACTGTCAGGAATATCCAATGACAAATTATTGAACTATTTATGAGGTGATTTTTTGCGACGCTCTTTAAAGTGGTTGGCGGTTGCAACCACAATTGCAATGATATTAATATTAATTGGGGGAGCTTTAGTAACAAAGACTGGCTCTGGAATGGGATGTGGAAGATCTTGGCCTTTATGTAATGGTAAATTCCTTCCATTGGAAATAACTCCAGAATTAGCAATAGAGCTTGCACATCGACTTGTTTCAGGTGTAGGTGGAGTTATGGTGCTTGTTCTTTCCGTTTGGTCTTGGAAGGCTATTGGCCACATTAGAGAAACAAAGTTTCTTTCCTTTCTCTCATTCTTCTTTTTACTGTTACAAGCATTAATTGGTGCGGCAGCAGTAAAATGGGGGCAATCAAGTTTTGTTTTAGCATTGCACTTTGGAATTTCACTTATTTCATTCGCATCTGTGTTTTTGTTGACACTTCTTATATTTGAAGTTGATAAGAAATTCCAGGCCAATAAACTATTGATTGATAAAAGAATGAGCTTCCATATTGTTGGAATTTCTATTTATAGTTATTTTGTCATTTATACAGGAGCCTTGGTAAGACATACAAAGTCAAGCCTGGTCTGTCTAGATTGGCCTTTATGTAAAAATGAAAGTCTGGCATTTCCTTCTGATATGTGGGAATGGGTTCAAATGGGGCACCGAGCAGCCGCAGGGTTCATTTTCCTCTGGATTGCCTATGTTCTATTTATTGTTATTCGCCACTACAAGCATCAAAAGGTTTTATTTTGGGGTTGGATTATTTCATTCATCCTCGTTTCCTTACAAGTGATTGCCGGGGCATTTATCATTTTTAGTAGACTTAATCTATATATTGCTCTTCTTCATGCTTTCTTTATTACATGTTTATTTGGAATGTTGAGTTATTTTCTTCTTCTATATTCACGCTCTAGAAAGAATCAATAACAAAAAGAGGTTGACTCCCTAAGGGTCAACCTCTTTTTATTGCATATAGAATACCTTTCCGTCCTGACTGCCCTGTTGTTTTTCTATCGTTTGCTTATTTTTATATTTTTTCTCAAATTTTACAAACATGGAGACATTCACTAGGATTCCAGTTGCTGCCGCAAGCATCAAAATTGAAGATCCTCCATAACTGATGTACGGTAATGGAACTCCTGTAAGCGGTATTAACCCGGATACACCAGCGAGATTAATAAAGGATTGAATTCCAATCATACTCGAAATTCCAATGGCGAGCAGGCTCCCAAAAGGATCTTTACATTGTAAGCCAATATAAATTCCCCTTAATACAACATATCCTAATAAGATAATAACAAAGCCTACGCCCCAAACCCCTAATTCTTCTGCAATTACTGCCATGATAAAGTCAGTATGTGATTCTGGGAGGTAACCAAGCTTTTGGATACTTTTACCCAGGCCTAATCCATTAACGCCCCCTGATCCAATTGCAATATAAGAATTCGCTAGATGGAATCCCGCATCCTTAACATATTCCTTTGCAAATGGGTTACTCAGAACTTCTAATCGACTCATTTGTTCATCTGAAAAAACTTTCCCCCAGGAAACAAGTATAACCGGCAGAAGAAGAATGAGAACCATAAGAAGTAATTTCAATATTGTCTTTGGGCTCATTCCAGATGCTAGAATGATGGTCGCAGATATGGCTGCAATGATGGCAGCCGTACCAAAATCAGGTTGAACTCCAATTAATACACATACTATGAAAAGATAACCCAGTGGAGGAAGAACCCCCTTATTAAATTGATTAATATATGCCTGTTTTTTGGCATATACAGCAGCCAAATAAATGATAACGGCCAACTTTACAAATTCTGAAGGCTGGAAAAGGAAAGTTCCTATTGCATACCAACTTTGGGCATTGTTCTTTACCTCTCCGAAAGCAAATAACCCAAGAAGCGAGATAATAGACCCAAGCACCATCGGAAGCTGAAACCATTTTGTGAATTTCATCATTTTATAAGGAACAATGGCTGTAACCAAGAAGATGGCAGCAAACCCTAACAAAAATATTTTTTGTCTTTGGTAGAAAAAATCACTGCTAACTTGATATCGTTGAACTGCGTAAGCCATACTTGCACTGTAGATCATCACAAGTCCAAATGCACACAAAAGAATGATGGCAATGATTAAGGTGTAATCATAGGATTTCAGTATTTTTTTTACCATGTAAGACGTCCTCATTTTTTAAGTATTGATTATGCACTCTATTATAATAGAAAATGGATATGATTACTTGAAGAAAAGAAAAATTGTTACATCTTTTTAATATTAGACTTTGTTAACATTGTCTGTTGATTTCCGCTCCAAACAACAGGTTTTAAAAATCAACACTGTTAACACAGCCTAATATTAATAGAACAAAAAAACCCAAACAATTGTTTTTCATTGTTTGAGTTCTCTACGATTATTTTCTTAAGGATGCATCATGGAGCGCTGATAGTTCTCTTTCTAATTTATCTAAAATCGCTTTTCCATCCTTGACATCTATTAAGCCTAATCGAACAGCAAAGTCTATTTCTCTTGATAGGCCAAACATTTGTGTATCCAACACCTCTTCATAAAGTGGGCATTGAGGCATCGTGAGATTGTCCATTTGCACTTTGATAAGCTTCAATATCTTTTCAGCGTCAGCCTGCAATAATGCTAAGGCTTTTTCCTGGTGATTCACGATCATTTCAGACGCCAACAGTACTCCCCCCATTTCAGAGCGATAATTCAACTTATCTATAAATTTTACCGTTTACAATAGAAAATTGCAAGAACAATGAAGGCTATTACATAATGGTATTCAGTTTATGACATTACCTTAAAAAAAAGCTATACTTAATAGGGTTAGACTTTAGGGGGTATAGATAATGGAAAATATCATAATGATTACGGGTAAAGTTAAATATACAATTACACTTGAACCAGGTGTATGGATTTTTGATGACAGACGTATTGATTTAACCACTTACTTTTTAACAAACAACAAGAATTCTGATTCATTAGAAGAGTACACAAAGGCAGTTTCAAAGCATTGGGATCGTGAAATTATGGAGGGGGCTATTTATCCACCCACACTAAAATCGGAGAAAAAATTTGAAAAAGAAAAAGTACTAACAGGTACGTTCGGCATTCCTTTAAAGCCCTTCTTATTAAATGCTGAGCCTAATAGTGACGCACAAACCCTTGTCATTCATAGTAAGGATGAAAAATACGAATTTTCTCTTGAGGATGCTTATGATTTAATAGTGGGATTCTCAAAAGAAGGAAAACCATTATCATCTGACGGACCTATTCATATTTATTTAAGCGATGGCTCTAACCAAGATAATCCTATTAAACATGTAACTGGCTTTACAATAAAATAAGACGGGAGCCATATGGCGCCCGTTTTCTTTTCCTTTTTTTACTTATGGCTTTGTTAAACTTGCCTGTTGATTTCCGCTCCAGGCACTTCGCTTTCCGTGGGTGTTTCGGCGAGCCTCCTCGGCGCTTGCGCCTGCGGGGTCTCCCCTGAACCATACTCCCACAGGAGTCTTCGTGCCTTCCGCTCCAATCAACAGGGTGTAAAAATCAACACTGTTCTTTAACACAGCCTTACTTATAATAAATCGGCTGCAAGTCGAGCCAATCCTGACCGTTCTCCTTTTAGTAATTTTACATGCCCCGAAATAACTTGGTCTTTAAATCTTTCAACCACATAGGTTAACCCATTGTTATAGGCATCTAAATATGGATGGTCAATTTGTTCCGGGTCTCCCATTAACACAATCTTACTGCCCTCCCCTACCCGTGTTAGGATCGTTTTCACCTCATGCTTCGTTAAGTTTTGTGCTTCATCAATTATGATAAATTGCTTTGGCAAACTTCTACCACGAATGTAAGTTAGGGCCTCTACCTCAATCGACCCCATTCCTGCCAATATAGCATCGAGTTCACCCGGCTTTTTCGTGTTGAAGAGATACTCCAGATTATCATAGATTGGCTGCATCCACGGTCTTAGCTTTTCCTGTTTTTCCCCCGGTAAGAACCCTAAGTCCTTACCCACGGGTACAATCGGACGTGCCACTAATAACTTTTTATACTCTCTAAAATCTTCTGTCTGCATTAAACCTGATGCAAGAGCTAATAATGTTTTACCTGTACCTGCCTTTCCAGTTAATGTAACTAGCGGAATATCCTTGCGCAATAATAATTCGATGGCCATTGTCTGCTGTACATTTCGTGAGTGAATACCCCAAACATGCTCCTGATTTAAAGTTAATTTTTTTACCTTTTGTCCAGTTTTGTCAACCATCCCAATGGCAGAGGCAGAACTTCCTAAAGCATCTTTCATAACGAGGAACTGGTTAGGATAAAAAGGGTGGTTTGCTAATTCAGAAAGGTTTAATTCGCCTTTCTCATAGAATCTACCCAATAATTCAATTGGTAGAAATAGTTCAAAAAATCCGGTATATATATGATCAATTTCTACAACGCGGTCGTTTAAAAAATCTTCGGCAGCTAAGCCGATTGCATCAGCTTTTACCCGCACTAAGGCATCCTTACTCACAATAATAACAGGTTTGCCATCTTCCTTTGTTTGTTCCTCAAGGAATAAGTTCTTTGCAACCGCTAGTATTCGATTATCATTGGTCTTTTCAATAAAAATATCTTGAAGTTCATGAAACGTTCGGTGATTTAATTCAATTCTAATTGTTCCTCCGTTTTCAAGCGGAATTTTTTCATGCAGCTTTCCTGAGGCTCTTAGGCCATCAATTAATCTAGATACATGTCTTGCGTTTCTACCAATTTCATCCATATACCTTTTCTTTGAGTCCACTTCTTCAAGAACGACTGCGGGAATAACAACTTCATTATCTTCAAAGGAAAAAATGGAATACGGGTCTTGTAGCAAGACATTTGTATCTAACACGTATATTTTACTCAAAGCAACGCCTCCTGCTTTCCATGTTGTTGGGTCTGTTAGAGCATATCAACAACCCTTTTGCTAGATTGGACTTTGGTAAAATATATGTTTATTGGAATAAAGATAGAAGAAGTTCCGCACAATAATTGTTAATGGAACCACTTAGTTTGTCTAAATGAATTTAGCTACTGTTGCTTAATTTAACTTATATTTTGCAACTTGGAGGTATGGGTCAATGAAGAATATTGGAATGATAATTGTAATAGGTTTGCTTTTAGCGGGATGCAACACTGATAACAATAAAGAAACAGCAAAAAATGCTAATCAGTCCTTAGTAAAGGTAAAGAACAGTTATATTGAAAATGTTGATCGAAAAACTGGACAGCAAATTTCAAAGCGTTTAGTTAAATTAGCAACAAGTATTCCAAATGTAAATGATGCAACAGCAGTCGTGATAGGAAATTATGCGATTGTAGGCATTGATGTGAATGCTAAAATTGATCGTTCTCAGGTTGGTTCAATTAAATATTCTGTAGCTGAAAGTCTGCGAAAAGACCCTTACGGCGCCAAGGCTGTTGTTGTAGCCGATGCTGACACAACTGCTCGATTAAAGGAGATACAAGGAGATATTAATAAAGGAAGACCGGTTCAGGGAATAATGGAAGAACTGGCAGATGTAGCTGGTAGGTTAATGCCAGAAATTCCTGGAGACTTAATCACACCAAGCCCTAAGAATTCCACAGAAAAGCCAAAACATAAACTTCCAGCGAATAAGGAAAAACAATTGAAAAAAGAACAAAATGATCAATCCAATCACTATAAAGAATAAGAAAAGCGTAAGCGCCTTGGTCAGCCCCGACAGGCAAATGTTCTTCTGCAAGAAAAGTCGCGCTTTGACTTTTATTGCAGAAGGTTATTTGACCCGAGGGGCTAGGCGCTGGAGCTGGACAATTCTCGAAGTCGAATTTTATACTTTCTTATTATGTAAAAAAGCTTAGGATTTCTCCTAAGCTTTTTTCATTGCATCCATAACCTGATTATCTAATTTTTGAGCTGCATTTTTATCATACGTCTTATCATATTGTACTTCTGTCACTATTTTTGAGCCGTAAAACATTACATCCCTGACTTCTTTAATAGCAACTTCAACCAATGCCAGCTTTAATGGCACCTCTTCCAGTCGTTCTACTTTAATCTGCGCTTCCCCTTGAATGGAGTAGGTAGATTCATTTGCAATGAGGTTAATCACTACCATGTTATTTTTATTAATATTTTCTAATATTCGGGAACGATTATCTACAGAAAAATAAATGGTATTTTCATCCCTCGCTAACACCCAGGAAATTGCACTTACATTGGGTCCCCCAGTTTCATGATCGACTGTTGCTAGCGTTACAAATCGTTCTTTTTGTAACTCATCATATAACGGCTTAATTAGTTTTTGTTCTACTTGATTTGGCATTCCTACAACCCCTTTAAATTTCCTTACACTGTAATAAACAGATAATCTCATATTACTACTATCCCTTTTTTGGTTCAACTTTAACCAATTGATTACCTGTCTCCTTTCTAACATGGTATACTATAAGAAAAGCGGAAGCGCCTTGGTCAGCCCCGAGGGGCTAGGCGCTGGAGCTGGACAATTCTCGAAGTGAATTTTATACTTTCCTATTATATAATACAAACATTCTGTTTTTAGAAAGAGTTGAAGAGGTGCCTTAATGCGAGTAAAATGTGTAATATGCGATAAAATTGAATCGATTGAAAATGAATCGTTGATAGCTAAGAGGCTTCGCAATCGCCCCATCCATACATACATGTGTAATGAATGCAGTGAAAGAATTACAGAGAAAACGAATGCCCGAATAGAAACAGGAAACTTTAAATTATTTCGTACCAAATCCGAGAAAGATGAATGGTAGACAGAAAAGAGGAAACGCCCGTTCAGCAATAAAAAACAAAAACCGCTTGCTCTAATTATATAGAGCAAGCGGTTTTTTTAATCTTCAATCGGATAATTCTCATACTTTTCAGGTTCTTGATTGATTTGATTTAACATAATCTCAATCAATTCACGCGGATAACGAACCTTCTTTGTTTCATCACCTTGTTGATAGGTAACATAATACATGACAGCATCTGTTGTGATGCTTAGATTTGAGACGTGATGCTGATTAGTTAGCATATCGTCAAAAAAGGCACGAGTTTCTTGTGCTGCTGTGTCATCTGGACGGGCATCACAAACAACTTTAATCGTAAGCCAATTATACAGTGCATCTTGTAAGGATTTCATTCTTTAAACCCCCGTTATTTCGCTTCAGCCTGATGCTTTTTTGATTGGTGCAGGCGGATTTTATAAATAATTAACAACAATGCAGCTGCACCTAAACCTTCTGCTATTGGTAGGGCATATGAAAAAAACAACATAAATACACATCCAACACAGAGGCTAATATAAATTACTATGTTTTTCAAAAGAGGCAGTTTTTTTGCAAAGCCTAACCGGTAGACAATTACAGACAGGATGACAATAAATACATATTGTAGTAACACACCTGTTTCTACATCGTTCGTTAGCTCAATAAAAAATCTAAGACTTGGGGAAAAGGATTTTAAATCTTCCACAGCGTGCACCTCTTTAATTAGCTTAATTCAGCAACCTTTTTCTTTTTAGCCGCTCTTTCACGTTCATTTTTATCAAGAATTTTCTTACGAAGACGAATCGATTCTGGAGTTACCTCACAATATTCGTCATCATTTAAATATTCTAATGACTCTTCTAATGTCATGATGCGCGGTTTTTTAATAACAGACGTTTGGTCTTTGTTAGCTGAACGAACATTTGTCGCCTGTTTCATTTTTGTAATATTAACAGTGATGTCATTTTCGCGAGTGTTTTCGCCAACGATCATCCCCTCGTAAATTTCCGTACCTGGTTCAACGAAAATGGTTCCGCGGTCTTCTATTTGCATGATACCATATGTTGATGCTTTTCCTGATTCCATTGATACAAGTACACCTTGGTGTCTTCCACCAACTTGACCTGACAACATTGGCTGGTAGCTATCAAAGGTATGATTAATAATTCCATAACCTCGAGTCATTGTTAAGAACTCGGTTGTGTAACCAATTAATCCTCGTGCTGGTACGTTAAAGATTAAGCGCACCTGACCTGAACCATTGTTAACCATGTCTATCATTTCGCCTTTACGGGCACCAATGGATTCCATTACTGAACCAGTATGTTCTTCTGGTACATCAATTTGTACTCTTTCAACTGGTTCACAGCGTACACCATCAATAACTTTAACGATAACTTCTGGTTTTGAAACTTGGAGTTCGTAGCCTTCACGACGCATGTTTTCAATTAGGATTGATAAGTGAAGTTCACCACGGCCAGAAACGATCCATGCATCTGGTGAATCTGTGTTTTCAACACGTAAGCTTACGTCTGTTTGCAATTGAGCGCGTAATCTTTCTTCAATCTTTCTTGAAGTTAGATACTTACCTTCTCTACCTGCAAATGGACTGTTATTTACAACAAAAGTCATCTGTAATGTAGGCTCATCGATTCGTAGAATTGGTAGTGCTTCCTGATGTTCAACTGGACATACCGTTTCACCAACATTTATATCTTCCATCCCTGAAACAGCAATCAAATCGCCGGCAACTGCTTCTTCTATTTCTTGTCGTTTTAATCCAAAGAAACCAAAAATTTTGGTCACACGGAATTGCTTAACTGAACCATCTAATTTCATCAGTGCTACTTGTTGACCGACTTTCATTGTACCGCGGAAAACGCGACCGATTCCGATTCTTCCAACATAATCATTGTAATCGAGAAGGGCAACTTGGAATTGCAATGGATCTTCACGATTGTCAACTGGGGCAGGGATATATTCAACGATAGCATCATACAATGATTGCATATTTTCATCTTGCTTTTCTGGGTTGGTACTTGCTGTACCATTAATTGCTGAAGCGTAAATAACCGGGAATTCCAACTGGTCTTCAGTTGCTTCAAGTTCGATAAACAAATCGATTACTTCATCGATTACCTCTGCAGGTCGAGCGAAGTCACGGTCAATTTTATTAACAACAACAATTGGAGTTAAATTCTGCTCCAAAGCCTTTTTAAGAACAAAACGCGTTTGTGGCATACAGCCTTCATATGCATCAACGATAAGCAATACTCCGTCAACCATTTTCATGATTCGTTCAACTTCACCGCCAAAATCTGCGTGTCCTGGTGTATCTAAAATATTGATTCTTTTATCTTTGTATTGAATGGCGGTATTTTTTGCCAAAATGGTAATTCCACGTTCTCTTTCCAAGTCATTGGAGTCCATTGCACGTTCTTCCACATGCTCATTGCTACGAAACGTTCCAGATTGTTTTAACAATTGGTCAACCAATGTTGTTTTCCCGTGGTCAACGTGAGCAATGATGGCTATATTACGAATATCTTCTCTTATTTTCAAAAAATTCCACTCCTACCTATATTCTAAAAATAAAACTATTTATAGTTTCCCATATACAACTAAAACATTATACCATAATTAAAGTGGAAACCTATAAGCATTTTATGTAGAATATAAAATAAAGCTAAAAAACACAAGTCAAACCGTTTTTTTTTAATGTAGGACTTGCTATAAAAGGGGTAATAAAATGAATAAGATTAAGTGGCCAATGCTTGTTTATTCTATTCTTGCAGCAGTTTGTATCATGGGAATTGGAATTGCAATTGGAGAACAGAGCGTGCTAGGAGCAGCTTTCTGTGTCCTTGGATGTTTTGTCATTATGGGATTAGGATTTAAAACAAAAAAGAAAATGAGAGAAAATGGGGAACTTTAAACATTCTTAAAAAAAGAAGCCATCGAGGCTTCTTTTTTTACCATTTACCATTTTTTAGATATTCTTTCAAAATGGTTTGATGTAAACCTGGTTTTGCGGTGAACAGAGAGTCCTGGGAAATGAAATCCAGCTTTTCTCCTCTTAAATTCGTAACAATTCCACCAAGTTCTTCAACAATAACCGCCCCTGCAGCAACATCCCATGGAGATAACCTCATGGACAAATACGCATCAACCCGGCCAGTTGCCACAAACACCATTTCAAGTGCGGCCGTTCCATATGAACGAGTCCCCCTTGCAGCTCTAACTAGAGGTATCATTAAATGATGATCAATGCGATGATTCTCCATCACCCAGGTAGCATTAAGCGCAATGATCGAATCCTCGACTTTTGCTTCTTTTAAGGGTGGTATAGGCTTATCATTTAAAAATGCGCCACCCCCACGTTTGGCATGATATAACTCATCATGAACTACATCATATATAAGTCCTACTTTGCCTATTCCGTCTTCGTACACGCCAAGAGAAATGGCAAAATTTCTTTGTTGATGGATAAAATTCATTGTTCCATCTATCGGATCAATCAGCCAGACAACCCCCTCATGGGTAGTAAATTCGTCACCAAATCCTTCTTCCCCCATAATATGATGACTGGGATAAACCTCCCTAATTTTCTTTATAAAAAACTGTTCTATTTCTTTATCCATATTCGTTACGAGATCATTACGGTTTGTTTTCGTCTGGATATTCAATGTCTTATCAAAGGATAATCGAATAGTCTCTCCGGCTTCCTTGACCCATTGCTTGGCATGATTATAAACTTCTTCCCAATTCATTATTTACCTCCAATGATCTTATTTTCCAATTTATGTAGTATGGAACATGACCATTCCATTGATGTACTTATAGCTTAATCAAATTAAAGGATCACATCAACTTTTTGACATAACTTGTTTTAAGTTAAATTAATCACACAAAAGCACAATAATAAACGAACTCCCCTTACTAAAATTTCGGAGTTCGTTTAGGTAAATCCCTTCACTATTCTTTTTCTGTCCCTTCTTATTTGTTTCTCTTTAGATAAATAAGTACGTACTTAGGGTTCATAAAAGTGCTATTAAAGAGCCTTTAATCGTAATAATTCCTGACGAATTCTCTCTAACTTTTGTTTACATTCCTTCATTTTCTTCTCATTCTTTTCTTCAATTGCTTCAAATAAGGTTGCTAATTCATAATCCATTTCTAATCTTAAAACAGCTGTTCTTTCCTTTTCCCCTGCTTTTTTTAAAGAAGTATTCATTAGTTGCTTCATCTTTCCTCTCCCCTTTCTTATTATTGACTTACTTTTCAGATTATTTTTTTACTGTATAATATGAGGCTGCTTGATATGTTGCAACAAATATGTGCTCTAACCTAGAAGTGCAACAAACTTCTTCAAATTTCTTTCCTATGCTACAATAAGTGACAAATGGCTTGTTGGAGGTATTATGATGGATTTCAAGGGTTTTACACATGAGGATTTTGATGTTTTTTTAATAGATGGCTTAGAGGCAAGAATGGAAGCATTAAAAAGTACTATTCGTCCAAAACTTGAAGAGCTCGGTCAATATTTTGCGCCTACCTTATCTACACTTACTGGTGATGAAATGTTTGTGCATGTAGCTAAACATGCTAGAAGAACAATCAATCCACCAAAGGATACATGGGTAGCATTTGCTAATAATTCTAGAGGCTATAAAATGCTGCCTCACTTTCAAATTGGGTTGTGGAATACCCATTTATTCATTTGGTTTGCTGTTATATATGAAGCGCCATTAAAAACTACAATTGCTGAGAGATTTATAAAAAAAGCAAACAAAATATATAAAGATGTTCCCGCTGAATTTGTATGGTCACTTGACCATACGAAACCAGATATAGTTAAACACGATGATTTATCAAAGAAAGACCTTGTGGAAATTTTTGAAAGACTGAAGAATGTAAAAAAAGCCGAATTACTCTGTGGTTTAACCATCGATAAAGAAAAGGCTATTGAGTTAGGTGCTGAAGGGTTAATCCAGCAGATTGAACATGTTTTTCAAACAGTTGCCCCGTTATATAAACTGGCTCAAAATATTAAATAAAGAAGTTTTAATAAATTTTTATTTACGCAGATCCAATCTATGTTACCAAAATCATTCACGCTTGCCTTGTTCGGTCTCGTAGACCCCGTCTATGTTACCCAAATGGTTCTCGTTATTGGCGGTTCAATACAAAATAAATATATACTACGCGAAAGAAAGCTCCCTAGATATTAATAATCTCGGGAGCTTTCCATTTTTACATTTTAATTCTGTCACCTGATGAGGATTCTTTAGCTTTTTTAATTGTTCGATACGAAGAATATCCACTTATCTCTTCAAACTCTCCACAAACAGTCTTTTCTTCAGCAATGCTAGGAACTATTTCCTTAAAACGACGATAGACCTTCATTAATTCATCGCGTTCAATTCCTTTTTCATATGCTTTTTCGATGGCCTCAAAGAATTTAATCACATCAACAATCTCATCGGTGGACCAGCTGTAATCAATTGGGTATTGGTACTCCATTGTTTCACCTTCTAACTATTTTCAATAGGCTTTGTTAAAGTTGTCTGTTGATTTCCGTTCCAGGCGCTTCGCTTTCCGCGGGCAGTCGGGGAGCCTCCTCGTCGCTTTGCTCCTGCGGGGTCTCCCCTGACACGCTACTCCCGCAGGAGTCTTCGCGCCTTCCACTCCAATCAACAGGGAATAAAATCAACAATGTTCTTTAAAACAGCCTTTCAATAAAGAGTATGATACCTTTATTTTCCCCACTTTGCACGAATTTCTTCCGCTTCTTTTATCATTCGCTCAAACAGCTCTCCTACAGAAGGCACATCCTTTATTAAACCCATTACTTGGCCAGCCCAAGCAAACCCCTCATCCTCAGCTCCTTCGTAGATATAGCGTTTATTCGCCATTCCACTAATTAAGTCCTTTAGATCAGTATAGTCACCTTTACTTTTCTCGATTTCAAGTATTTTATCAGTCCAACTATTCGCTATCGCTCTTGCTGGTGTTCCTAACGTCCTCTTGATAACAACCGTATCTGATTCTGAGCCTTCTACTAACCTATTCTTATAAAGTTCATTTGCATGAACACATTCCTTTGTGGCAATAAATCTTGTTCCCATTTCTATTCCCTCTGCACCTAAACTAAGCGCTGCCATTAATCCTCTTCCATCTCCAATTCCACCCGATGCGATAACAGGAATGGAAACTGCATCTACGACTTGAGGAATTAATACCATGGTCCCAATATCATCCCTGCCAAGGTGGCCACCACCTTCCTGACCTACAACCATTACTGCATCTGCACCTAGTTCTTCTGCTTTGACTGCCTGCCTTCTTGCAGCAACAAGGACTAGTGTTTTTATTTGGGTTCCTTTTAACTGTTCAAAAATTGGAGCCGGATTTCCCCCTGTCATGGAAATGACGGGAACTTTTTCATCAATAGCGACCTGTAAAAAATCTGAAAACGGTCTGCCATGTTGACCAATAGCAAAATTAACCCCAAATGGATTATTCGTTAATTGTTTCACTTTTCGGATTTCCTCACGCAATTGATCGGGATGACTCAAGGACATCGCAGTAATCTGACCAAGCCCCCCGGCATTGGAGACAGCGGCAGCTAATTCAGAATACGCTAAATAGGCTAAGCCGCCTTGTATGATTGGATATTGAATGTTTAAAATCTCGGTAACCCGTGTTCGCCAATTCAAATGAAATTCCCTCCTAAATGTTCGTTACTTGTTATTTCGTCTTAAAAGGTTAATTTTCCTCTCTTTATGGGAAACTAACTTGAAACAAATAAAGCGTTAGAGCAAAATAAATCCTATGCAATATAAAAGAATAGTGCTATAATTCCTTTGTTTTATGTATTTTATAGACTTGATCTTAAGAGTATTTCTATATAAAGAGGTGTAGTTAGATTGTCACAAAATCAAACACCGTTATTTAGCGGTTTACTGGAACATGCAAAAAAAAATCCCACCCAGTTTCATATTCCTGGACATAAAAAAGGGGCTGGAATGGACCCCGAGTTTCGCCAATTTATCGGCGATAACGCCTTATCTATTGACCTTATTAACATTGGTCCCCTTGATGACTTACATTCACCTAAGGGAATGATTAAAAAAGCACAGGAACTAGCAGCAGAAGCATTTGGTGCCGATCATACCTTCTTTTCTGTTCAAGGTACTAGCGGTGCCATTATCGCGATGGTAATGGCTGTTTGTGGACCTGGTGAGAAAATTATTGTTCCAAGAAATGTTCATAAATCTATAATGTCAGCTATTGTTTTTTCTGGATCTATTCCTGTGTTTATTCATCCTGAAATCGATAGAGAATTAGGAATCTCTCACGGAATTACTCCTGAATCAGTGGAACGGGCATTACAGCAACACCCAGATGCAAAAGGGGTATTAGTCATCAATCCCACCTACTTCGGAATTTCTGGAGACCTAAAGAAAATCGTTGAAATTACCCATTCCTACAATATTCCTGTTTTAGTAGATGAAGCACATGGTGTTCACATTCATTTTCATGACGAACTTCCTCTTTCAGCCATGCAGGCTGGTGCTGATATAGCAGCAACTAGCGTCCACAAACTAGGTGGCTCTATGACTCAGAGTTCCATTTTAAATGTACGTGAGGGCTTAGTCTCTGCCAAGCATGTACAATCGATTTTAAGCATGCTTACAACGACTTCAACATCCTATTTACTATTAGCATCACTTGATACTGCCCGAAAGCAATTAGCAACAAACGGGAAGGATTTAATTGATCGTACGATCAAATTAGCGCAATCCACTCGTAAAAAAATTAATGAAATTGATCATATTCGTTGCATCGGTGAAGAAATTTTAGGCTCTAATGCCACATTTGATTACGATCCGACCAAACTAATCATCTCAGTGAAAGATTTAGGGTTAACCGGTTATGATGTTGAGAAATGGTTGAGAGAAAAGCATAACATTGAAGTAGAGCTTTCTGACCTGTATAACATCCTTTGTATCATCACACTTGGTGACACAGAAGTAGAAACAAATCTTTTAGTAAAAGCCCTGAAAGAGCTTGCTGAGGAATGTGAACACCGTCCAACAAAGATTGAACCAGTGGAGGTTCTGTTACCTGAAATTCCTGTGTTGGCTTTAACCCCTAGAGATGCTTTCTATGCAGAGACCGAAGTGATCCCATTCGAGGAATCTGAAGGAAGAATTATCGCGGAATTTGTTATGGTGTATCCTCCAGGTATTCCTATTTTTATCCCAGGTGAGATTATCACTAAGGAAAATCTTCATTACATTAAGGAAAATCTAGAAGCTGGCCTACCTGTACAAGGGCCAGAGGATGATGAAATGAAAACCATCCATGTAATAAAAGAGTATAAAGCAATTAAATAAAAGTGAAAAAATAAAGGCTGACTCAAAGTAAACGAGTCAGCCTGTTTATATTTGGCAGCAATATTTATACTTCTTCTTCGATATGGTGGTTATCACAGCAATTGCATTTAGAGTATAGTACCGTTACTTTTTCATCTTCAAAATGATCAATAGTAGAGTTACAAGTTTGGCATACAAGTGTACCCATTTGTCCTATCCCCTTTTCATAATTGAATATCTTGCTATGAAAGCGTTTTAATACCCTTAATTAGATAATAATATATCACATTAATAATTTCAAGCCTAAATTGTATGTCACATTTAAAAAATATCATAAAAAATAGACCCTTTCAGGCCTATTTTTTCTTTTATCTACTCATATTGGGTAACAAAAGGAATGGACGGTAGTGTTTCTCTAAAAAATTCAGCTAGATCAACTGCCTGCTCTTTAACAGGGATACGGAATACAGTTTGAAGGTAATCAATATCTTCAATATCTTTGGGGTCGAGGAGTGTGGAGCGTCCGGTTTGCATGCAAATCACAAGAGGCTTTCCAAAAAACATATTGGTATAAATAATTCCAAAGTCATAACGAGTATCTTCAGTAGTGAAACCAATGAACCTCACTTTTGCATTTTCATGCTCATCATAGAGCTTATCAAATAGTTCCATAAGACTCCTCCTTTTAATTAAATATTTAGAATATTATTATAATTCATTTTTGATAAAATAACAAGAAATGATGACAATTTAATTCTTCTAATTGTTGTCATCACTTTTTATTCAGTGCTAGAATAGAAGGGCATATACTACGGACTATAGGGGGGAATGATGATGGCTGTTAATGCATTTATTAAGCTCGTGCCTTCATCTGCAAAACAAACGATAACCATTGATGAGGTTAAGGAATTATTTTATTACTATAAAGATATTACATCCAAAACAGGCAATCAGGTAAGCTGGAAATTTGGAGAATCTGCCTTTCCTTATGACATCAAAGAAACGGAAGACGGTAAAGGGAAATGGTTTTACCTACAAGCCAATCTAGAACGTTACTATGCCATACTAATTGGTGTTGATACGGAATCGGTTCAAAATGATGACGGTGTTATTAGTGAACAAACATACATACAAGTCACTCTTCCTGAACAATCCACTTATGGAGATAAAGGAAAAGCGAATGAATTCTGTAAATTTCTTGCTAAAAAGCTGCAAGGCGAGCTTCATCTTTTTAATGAAAGAGTCATGTATTATTACCCAAGAAAATAAAAAGCAACGAAAGGCTCCTATAGGAGCTTTTTTTAATGCATAATTTGAGCCATTGTATAATGAAATGAAGTATAGATAACTAAGCTTAATGCGGTAATAAAGAGGGTTTTACGGACAGACTTTGTGACATAATTTCCGATTAAAAAGGCTAAGTAAAAAAACACAAAAAACATAATGACTTTATAGATGAGTTGATCATGCTTTGAAAGCCATTCAATAAACGTAAATCCGCTCCAAATAATAAATTGTAAAAGCATGACAATATATACTCTCATTTTTATCACCACTCAAATTCTCTTTATCCATTTGGTGTTTTAAGTATATGAATTAAATCGGGTCATAAGTTATTTTTTTAACACCTCCTCAATATTAAAATTCGCTGAAAAAAAATAAAGTCCTTTCCGTTTTCCGGAAAGGACTTTTATTTTTATTATTTAATGATATGGATTGGGCTGCCTAGGGCAACTTCAGCAGCTTCCATTGTAATTTCACCAAGTGTTGGGTGAGCATGAATTGTCATCGCTAAGTCTTCCGCTGTCATTCCTGCTTCAATGGCAAGACCAAGTTCAGCAATCATATCAGACGCGCTTGCACCGGCAATTTGAGCACCAATTACAAGACCATCTTCTTTACGTGTAATAAGCTTTAAGAAACCGTCTGCACTGTCTAGAGAAAGCGCACGGCCGTTTGCTGCAAATGGGAATTTAGCAGCAACCACTTCAATGCCTTCTTCTTTTGCTTGACTTTCAGTATATCCTACCTGTGCTAACTCAGGATCTGAGAAAACAACTGCTGGAATTCCTAAATAATCAATTTCAGACGGATGACCAGCAATCGCTTCAGCAGCAATTTTAGCTTCATACGATGCCTTATGTGCTAGTTGAGGACCAGCAACAACATCACCAATTGCATAAATATTGCTTAAGCTTGTACGGCATTGCTTGTCAATTTCAATTAAGCCACGGTCGCTTAACTTCACTCCAGCTTCCTCTAAGCCCATTTCATCAGTGTTTGGACGACGGCCAACCATTACAAAAACATAATCAGCTTCGATTTTCTTTTCTTCGCCTTTTGTTTCAAATGTTACCACTACGCCGTTTTCAGTTTCTTCTACACCCTTGGCAAATGCTTTTGTATAGAATTCCGCACCTTTTTTCTTCATCGTTTTCTTAACAAGAGCAGCCATTTGCTTATCAAATACTCCCATGCCTAAAATTTCATCGGCACCCTCTAAAACAGTTACTTGCGTGCCAAAGTTTGCATAGGCGCCACCAAGTTCAATCCCAATAACACCGCCGCCAATAACAACGATCTTTTCAGGAATTTCATTTAGATTAAGAGCACCTGTAGAATTTAGAACACGCTTTGAATATTTAAATGCTGGTAATTCAATTGGACGTGATCCAGTTGCTACGATAGCATTTTTAAAAGTGTAAGTTTGGGCAGATGTCTCATCCATTACACGTAGTGTATTAGCATCTACAAAGTACGCTTCACCACGAACAATATTGACTTTATTTCCTTTTAATAATCCTTCAACGCCACCAGTTAACTTTTTAACAACTCCAGCTTTGAATTGTTGAACCTTAGAAAAATCAACCTTAACATTTTCAGCTGTAATTCCGAAAGATTCAGAATGTACAGCTGTTTCATAACGGTGACCCGCAGAAATTAAGGCTTTTGAAGGGATACATCCAACATTTAGACATACTCCACCAATATATTCCTTTTCAACAATGGTCACTTTTTGTCCAAGCTGAGCAGCGCGGATTGCTGCAACATATCCTCCAGGACCGGAACCGATGACTATAGTATCTGTTTCAATTGGGAAATCTCCAACTACCATTTTTCTTACGCCTCCATTAACAATAGTTCTGGATCGTTCAATAAACGTTTAATATGATTCATTGCGTTTTGCGCTGTGGCACCATCAATCATTCGGTGGTCGAAGCTTAACGATAATGCTAACACAGGAGCCGCAACAATTTCACCATTTCGAACGATTGGTTTTTCTGCAATACGACCTACACCAAGGATAGCTACTTCTGGATGGTTAATAACTGGTGTAAACCATTGACCGCCAGCAGAACCGATGTTGGAAATTGTGCAAGATGCACCCTTCATTTCATTTGGAGCTAGTTTTCCATCACGAGCTTTTCCAGCCAATTCATTAATTTCATTTGAAATTGTGAAAACTGACTTACGATCAGCATCTTTTACAACTGGAACTAGTAGACCTTTTTCAGTATCTGCTGCAATTCCGATGTTGTAGTAGTGCTTGTGGATAATTTCATTTGTTGCATCATCAAGAGATGTATTTAAAGCAGGGAACTCTCTTAATGCACTTGTTAATGCTTTTACGATATATGGTAAGAAAGTAAGCTTGATGCCTTTTGCCGCAGCTACTTCCTTGAATTTCTTACGGTGTGCAACAAGTTTTGTTACATCGATTTCATCCATAAGAGTTACGTGTGGAGCAGTGTGCTTAGAATTAACCATTGCTTTTGCAATTGCCTTACGGATACCGCTCATCTTCTCACGTGTTTCTGGATATTCCCCTTGTGGAATTGGAGTTGGTGCTGCTGGTGCTGCTGCCTTAGGAGCTTCCTCCACTGCTTCTGCTGCTTGTGGTGCCGCCTGTGGCGCTGCTGCTCCTCCACTTAAGAAGGCATCAATATCATTCTTCAAAATACGTCCATTGTTACCTGTTCCTGCAACTAAGGCGATCTGAACACCTTTTTCACGTGCATATTTACGAACAGATGGCATAGCGATAATACGACGATTTGGATCTACTTCCACTGCAGGTTGAGCTGTTACTGCTGCCGCAGGTGCTGCTGCTGGTGCAGGTGTAGCTTCTTGCTTAGCTTCTGGTGCTGGCGCTGCTGGTGCTTCTTGTTTAGGCTCCTCATCACCATGGTCACCTTTGAATTGTAGATTTTCATATCCTGGAGCATCAAATGTTACGAGTACCTGTCCAACAGTCGCTACAGTTCCTTCGCCAATTAAAACTTCCAAAACTGTTCCCTCTACTGGAGAAGGAATTTCAACTACTGCTTTATCATTTTGTATTTCGCAAAGTACGTCGTCTTCTTGGACTTTATCGCCTGGTTTGATGAACCATTTTACGATTTCCCCTTCATGAATACCTTCACCGATGTCAGGCATTTTAAATTGGAATGTGGTTGCGGTTGCGCTCACTGGGATTCATCTCCTATAATATATAGATTTCAGTAGAACCTCTTTTAGAAAGTTAAAACTTTTTTAGCTGTTTCGATTACGTCTTTATAGTTTGGAAGCCATACAGATTCAGCTTGTGAGAAAGGATAAATTGTATCTGCAGCAGTAACACGTAATACTGGTGCTTCTAAGCTAAGGATGGCACGATCGTTAATCTCAGCAACTACGTTAGCTGCGACCCCTGCTTGTTTTTGTGCTTCTTGAACAACAATGGCACGACCTGTTTTTTCAACAGAAGCAATAATTGTATCGATATCAAGCGGGCTAATTGTACGTAAATCTACAACTTCTACAGAGTGTCCTTCTTTAGCTAATTCATCTGCAGCTTTTAATGACTCATGGACCATAGCACCGTAAGTAATGATAGATAAATCTGTACCTTCACGTTTTACATCCGCTTTTCCAAGTGGAATTGTATACTCTTCTTCAGGAACTTCCTGACGGAATGCACGATATAATTTTAAATGCTCTAAGAATACAACTGGGTCATTGTCACGAATCGCTGACAATAATAATCCTTTTGCATCATAAGGTGTTGAAGGAACAACAACCTTCAGACCAGGTGTTTGGGCCATTAATCCCTCTAGGCTGTCTGAATGAAGTTCAGGTGTATGTACCCCTCCACCAAACGGAGAACGGACAGTTATCGGCATATTGTAACGGCCACCAGAACGGTAACGCATACGTGACATTTGTCCAGCAATAGAATCCATTACTTCAAAAACAAATCCGAAGAATTGGATTTCAGGGATTGGACGGAAACCTGTTAAAGCAAGACCAATTGATAAACCACCAATACCAGATTCAGCAAGTGGTGTATCAAACACACGATCTTCCCCAAACTCTTTATGAAGTCCTTCAGTTGCACGGAATACTCCGCCATTAACACCAACGTCTTCCCCAAAAACGAGTGTTTTAGGATCGTTGCGCAACTCAGTTCTTAATGCATCAGTGATTGCTTGAATCATTGTCATTTGAGCCATGACTTACTTCGACTCCTTTGCTTGATAAATTTCATATTGTTCTTTAAGGTTATGAGGCATTTCTTCGTACATAATGGACATTAGGTCGGTTACCTTTTGCTTAGGAGCCGCGTCCGCTTGCTTAATTGCCTCTTTAATATCTTCTTTTGCTTTTTCGATTACTTCGTTCTCTTTATCTTCGTTCCAAATGCCTTTGTTTTCTAGGAACTTACGGAAACGGACTAAAGGATCTTTCTTTTCCCACTCATTATCTAGGTCAGACGTACGGTAACGAGTTGGGTCATCACCTGCCATTGTGTGTGGTCCATAACGGTATGTTAAAGTCTCAATTAAAGTAGGTCCTTCACCATTAATCGCACGTTCACGAGCATCACGAGTAGCAGCATAAACAGCTAGTGGGTCCATACCATCAACTTGAATTCCAGGAATACCTGCAGCAACAGCTTTTTGAGCAACCGTTTTAGCTGCTGATTGTTTTTCAACCGGAGTAGATATAGCAAAACGGTTATTTTGAACAACGAAAATAGCTGGAGCCTTGAACGCACCCGCAAAGTTTAGACCTTCATAGAAGTCACCTTGAGAAGCTCCGCCATCACCTGTATACGTAATCGCTACAGATTTTGCACCATTCTTTTTCATACCAAGGGCAACACCTGCAGCTTGGATGATTTGAGCACCAATAATGATTTGTGGAGAAATAACGTTAACACCTTCTGGAATTTTATTTCCTTGGAAGTGTCCACGAGAGAATAAGAATGCTTGGTATAATGGAAGACCATGCCAAATCATTTGAGGAACATCACGATAACCTGGTAAGATAAAGTCTTCTTTTTCTAATGCAAACTGTGATGCTAATTGAGATGCTTCCTGGCCAGCAGTTGGCGCATAGAAACCTAGTCTTCCTTGACGATTTAAAGAAATGGATCTTTGGTCAAGAATTCGTGTATATACCATACGACGCATTAATTCCTGAAGCTGCTCATCTGATAGCTCAGGCATTGCTGCTTCGTTTACAACTTCACCTTCTTCATTAAGAATTTGAAGTGTTTGAAATTGATCCTCTACAGCTTCGAGTGCTTTTTTAGCATTAAGCTGGGCATTCTGAGTTTTAGAAGCCATTTGGGTCACCTCTTCCTTTCTATTCAAAGAAAAATTTTTTAAATAAATCCACTAAGTTAGATTACCCCAAAAACACACGGGTCATGTTGGCCTAGTTCTGAAATTACTAATTGATAGTTTTTCACAGAAAAGAGTAGATAAAACGAAAAATCTTCCTTCTACCAACATTTTATTCTGTATCACTATTTTCTGTAACTCAATTGATACAATTATTTAACTCATATATGAGTTTACCTCATTCATTTTTCTTCGTCAAATACTATGTTTTATAATTTTTCACCATCTACGTATTATTAATTTTTCAGGTTAATTTATTATCTGTACCAATAAACAATAACTTCTGTTATATACAACTAACACAGAATCACATTTGTTATAATATAGAAAAAATCGGCTTTTTCGAGCCGATTTCTTTGATGTATACCTATTTATCCGGATTTAGACCCGCTTTTTTATAAAAAGCCAGCTTCTTATCATTGTATTGTTCTGTTAACTTGTTAAAGTTTTCATTTGCTTCAAAGACTTTTTTGTAATTATCATTAAGCTGAACAACCTTTGCTTCTAAATCTTCTAAGGGAAGGTCTTTATTCTTAAACATCTCATATAGTTCTTTATCATTTTTTAAAGCCTCAGTATATTCTTTATACAATACCTCATGTGCTTCATATCTTTGAGTCATGGTATCGTAAAGGTCATTAGCTAGTTTTTTTAACTCTTGATTATCCAAATCCTCTTTAATTACAGCCACTTTCTTAAATTCCTTTTCAGAATCCTTTATGCTGTTTGTTTCTTTTTCCATAAGTGTTTTTCTTTTCTCAGTCAAAGCCAGTGCTTTGTCGGAGAGCTTGACAATTTGGTCATATTCTTTCATACCTAGTTTGATTATCTGATCATAAAGAACTTTCTCTTCTTCCTCTAATTTAACTAGGGGGTCTTGCTGTTCTTCAAAAACCTTTTCTTTGTCTACAACCTTCTCCAATACATCATACATCTTTTCTTCAGGTGTTTCTTTAGCCAGGCATCCAGTTATAATAAAAATGACAGCTATTACAGAAATAAGAAAACGCCATTTGCTTTTAAATAACACTATACACCCTCCTAATCTCATTCAACTCCTACTATATCGATACTTGGAATATTTGACAATATCGAGACCATTTAGAGTTGCATATCTATATCATGAATCAATGATTAACATTTTATCTATTGTTTGATAGACTATTGATACCAATTACTTTTTTGAACACAGGAGTGAAAGTTATGTTAACGATGGAGGATATTATTCGAGATGGCCATCCAACTCTTAGAAAAGTGGCTGCGGAAGTTGTTATGCCGCCATCAGAAGAAGATAAACAAATATTATCCAGTTTGATGGAATACGTTATAAACAGCCAGAATAACGAAATTGCTTCTAAATATGGTTTGCGTCCTGGAATAGGTTTAGCTGCTCCACAAATTAATGTTTCCAAGCGAATGATTGCCGTGCATGTAACAGATGAAAAAGGTGTGCTCTATAGCTACGCTCTTTTTAATCCAAAGATTGTTAGTCATTCCGTTGAAAAGGCATATCTACAAACAGGTGAAGGTTGTCTCTCTGTAGATGAAGCCATTCCAGGCTTTGTTCCTAGATATGCAAGAATTACAGTGAAAGGTATTAATCTTACTGGCGAAGAGGTTAAAATTCGTCTAAAGGGTTTACCTGCTATTTGTTTTCAACATGAAATCGACCACTTAAATGGTGTGATGTTTTACGACCTTATTGATAAGCAAGAACCATTAAGACCAATTGATGGAGCAACAGCAATTGAACGTTAAAAAATGGCTGACTCAGGTAGAGTCAGCCATCTTTTATTTTATATTAACTGAAGTTCCTTTAGTCCGTTCCATATACCATTCTCAGATACATCAGTTGTAATAAGGTCTGCATGGGCCTTAGCTTCTTCTACACCATTCCCCATTGCCACACCTGTTCCAACGGCTTTCAACATTTCTAAATCATTCATCCCGTCGCCAAATGCGTATACATCCTTTAATTCAAAACCTAAGCGTTCAATCATTTTTTTAATGCCTTCCGCCTTTGATCCTCCCTTTGGTAAAATATCAACGGAATAAGGGTGCCATCGGATAAAATTAAAATTCGGATAGTCAACCGCGTATTTCTGTTCCTCCTGTTCCTTACAAAAAAGGAGTGACTGATACATTTTACGATTTACATAAAATCTTGCATCTTCGTCTGGATGTGTAAAATTCAAACTTCCCAAACTTTCTTCAATATACGTATGATGCCGCACACTTGATTTCATTGTCTTATCATTCATAAAAACTAATGGGTGTTCGTTTGTTTTAGCCTGCTGGAATAGTTTTTCTAATTCTTTTTCATTTAAGGTGTTCTCATAAATAATCTCGTTCTCAAAGACAACAAATTGCCCATTAAAACTTACGAAAGAGTCTATCTCTAACTCCTCCCGTAAACCTGTGAACATAAACGGGGCTCTGCCTGTAGCAATGGCCACAAAAACTCCATTATCCTTTAACAGTTGGAGAGCCTTTTTTGTACTGGCAGGGAGGTTTTTTTCATGATCAAGCAGTGTTCCATCTATATCAAAAAATACAATTTTTTTCATTTAAAAATAACTCCTTTTTGCTCGAACTATGCTGTGAAGGTTGCGTTTGATTTTTCCTTTGGTTTGATGGTTGAAATATATACACCAGAAAAAATAATAAGTAATCCTACCATCATGGAGAGGTGTATTTCCTCTTGTAATAAAAAAGTACCCCAGATTATTGCTGAGACTGGTACAAGATAGGTTACAAGAGAGGCAAATTCTGCACTACCTTCCTTCACCAAATAGTAGTAAAGTAAATAGGCGATTCCCGATCCTAAAACACCAAGCCCGACAAAAGGTCCCAAGGTATTCATGTTGACAAAAGTTGAAAGTGAATGCGGCGTCTTAAATAGCACCATGATTAAGCTGATCCCAGTAGAGAATAGTAAAGTAAAGAACGAGGTTTCAAGCACAGATAAATGAGCTAAATATTTTTTAGACAGATGAGAACCAATTCCATAACATAGAGTTGCACCTGTCATTAAAAGAATGCCGATTACATTTCCTGAATAAAAATCCCCTAATTTAAAATCGGATAAAATAAAAATGCCGAGGAAACCAATCATTATGCCAATCCATTGATTCCTTCTCAGTGATGAAGAAAAAAAGAAAGCTCCAATGATTAAGGTCCATATCGGTGTTGTTGCATTAATAATAGATGCCATACCAGAAGTAAGTTTTGTTTCACTTGAACTAATGAGTAGCCATGGTAGGGCATTATTAGCTAATGCTACAAGCAATAACTGAAACCAAGGAAGTGTACTTAGTTTCAATTTTTTCTTTTTCAATACCACAATTAATAGCAGGATCATTGACCCAAATAGACATCTGCCAAAAACCACCACAACTGGATCCATAGAGGTTAAAAGTAATTTTATAAATAAAAATGAAGTTCCCCAAATTAGGCTCAATACAGCCAAAGCACTAAATAATTTTCCCATCTCACCATTCTTCCTTCTATTTAATTTATCCCTTTAAAACACTAAACCTTCTATAAATAATTGTCAATTTGTAATTCGCCATGAATCTTCCATGTTTATCCATGAGAAAATATGCGTTTTTATCATATCATAATAGTAAAAAAACCCTTTCTTTTTAAAAACCTTCAATAATCTACCATTGATTGCTTTACATTGGACAAGGATCGTATAAAATAAGAGGTAAGGAGATGATCCACTATGTTAAAGAAGCTCCGGAAAAAGCTCTTAAAACAGTGGAATGATTTACTTAGAAAGAAATCCATTGCCTAAATTTTTCGAGCCCTTCAAACTTGCGGAGGGCTCCTTCGTTATTGTACATTGTAAAAACAGCGATTCTTTTACATACTTTTCATATTTAGTCCAAGGGCTGCCAAAGAAAATAAATGAAAAAGATGAAAATGTTTTATATAATAGAAAAAGTTATGACCTAAGTTAGGAGCGATATTGTAATGATATTTAAAGTATATTACCAAAGAAGTATTAATGAAGTACCTGTAAGAGAAAACACAAAAACAATCTTTGTTGAAGGCGAATCGGTTAGAGATGTCCGCACAAAAATTGCTGATCGTGGGTTAAATGTAGAATTAGTGCAGGAAGTAACAGGAGCATTTTTAGAATATGAAAAACAAAATGAAGACTTTAAAGTATTGGAGATTGGATAATTTATGAAATTTGTAAAAAATGATCAAACTGCAGTTTTTGCCTTAGGTGGTTTAGGTGAAATAGGCAAAAATACGTATGCAGTTCAGTTCCAAGATGAAATCATCTTAATTGATGCTGGAATTAAGTTTCCTGAAGATGAGTTATTAGGTATCGATTATGTTATACCTGATTACACTTACCTTGTTAAAAATGAAGATAAAATAAAAGGCTTATTTGTAACACACGGACACGAGGATCACATTGGTGGAATTCCTTACTTACTTCGTGAGATTAATATTCCTATTTACGGCGGAAAATTGGCATTGGGCTTAATTAAAAATAAATTAGAAGAGCATGGCTTATTAAGAAATGCTAAACTGATTGAAATTAAAGAAGACGATATCATTAAATTCCGCAAAACATCGGTTACTTTTTTCCGTACGACCCACAGTATTCCTGACTCCTATGGTATTGTTGTAAAAACACCTCCTGGTCAAGTCGTTCATACGGGTGATTTTAAATTTGATTTTACCCCTGTTGGAGAACCAGCAAATTTGACTAAAATGGCTGAAATCGGTAAAGAGGGCGTATTGTGCTTGCTTTCTGATAGTACTAACAGCGAAATACCTGATTTCACGATGTCAGAACGTCGTGTCGGTGAAAGTATTCATGATATTTTCAGGAAAGTAGATGGCCGTATCATTTTCGCTACATTTGCATCTAATATTCACAGACTGCAACAGGTAGTGGAAGCCGCTGTAGTAAATGGTAGAAAAGTGGCTGTTTTTGGACGGAGTATGGAAGCAGCTATAAACATTGGTATTGAATTAGGTTATATTATTGCGCCTAAGGAAACGTTTATTGAGTCCAATCAAATTAATCGACTACCAGCAGATAAAGTGACGATCCTTTGTACAGGAAGTCAGGGTGAACCGATGGCGGCACTTTCAAGAATTGCTAATGGGACACACCGTCAAATTCAAATTATTCCTGGGGATACTGTTGTATTTTCTTCATCACCAATTCCAGGGAATACAATCAGTGTTAGCAGAACAATTAATATGCTTTACAGAGCCGGGGCAGAGGTTATCCACGGTAAACTAAGTAATATCCATACTTCTGGTCACGGTGGTCAAGAAGAGCAAAAGCTTATGCTTCGTTTAATTAAACCAAAATTCTTCATGCCGATCCACGGTGAATACCGGATGCAAAAAATGCATGCAAAGCTTGCAGTTGATTGTGGCGTAGAAGAAGAAAATTGCTTTATCATGGACAATGGTGAAGTATTAGCCCTCTCTGAAAATACGGCACAGGTTGCAGGGAAAATTCCTTCAGGCTCTGTCTATATTGATGGTAGCGGCGTAGGTGACATCGGAAATATCGTTCTCCGCGATAGAAGAATTCTTTCAGAAGAAGGTTTAGTCGTTGTCGTAGTGAGTATTAATATGAAGGAATTTAAAATTGCCTCAGGACCAGACCTTATCTCTCGTGGATTTGTTTATATGAGAGAATCTGGTGATCTAATTAATGATGCACAAAACTTAATCACTAAACACTTAAATAAGGTTATGGAACGAAAAACAAGCCAATGGTCTGAAATTAAAAATGAAATTACAGACACGTTAGCACCATTCCTTTATGAAAAAACAAAACGTAGACCAATGATCCTTCCAATCATTATGGAAGTGTAAAATAATAAAAGCTCCAGCCTAGAGAGGCTGGAGCTTTTGCGTTATTCAAGGACTTTCTTTTCAAATCTGTCTATGTCGGTATCATTTCCTATTACAATCAATACATCATTAAGGTAAATCGTTTCCTTTGCTTGCGGAGAGACAATAATTTCTTCTCCTCTTTTAATTGCAACAATATTTAGTCCGTATTTCTTACGGATATCCAAATCAATAATTGTGTGACCACTAAGCTTACCGTTAGCAACGATTTCGACTATGCTATGCTCATCAGAAAGTTGTAGATAATCAACCACATTGCTTGAGGCCATATTAGTTGCAATTCGTTTTCCCATATCCCTTTCCGGGTGTACAACATGATCCGCTCCAATTTTCCTAAGAACTTTTTCATGATAATCATTTTGTGCTTTAACTGTAATACGTCCAACTCCTAATTCCTTTAAGATTAGGGTAGTTAAGATACTCGATTGAATATCATCGCCAATGGCTACAATTACATGATCAAAATTCCGAATCCCGAGGCTTTTTAATACATTTTCATCTGTTGTATCACCAACCACCGCATGGGAAGCAATCATTGCATATTCATTTACTCGCTCTTCATTTACATCAATTGCCAATACTTCCATTCCTTCATCGGTTAGCGTCCGGCATATACTACCACCGAAACGTCCTAAACCAATTACCGCATAACTCTTCTTCATAATATGACTCCCCCGCTAACTCATTAATCATGATGGTACTATCATAGCATTCTGGTGCTTGAGAGCGCCACTAATCTTGTCTATTTCGGTTTCGTCTCTGCTTAAATACTAGTAAACCTAAGAATCCGATTACACCCAATACTATAAGGATAGGTAGGTTTCCAATAATAAAAACAACAACTCCTGACAAGAAAGCTAAGAGCATGTTCGTACTCTTCATAAATTGTTTTTTTGTTTTTTCCCATGTATTTAACTGGTCTTTATTAAGGTCAGGAACGCTCACCTTATTCTCGTAAAGGGTAATTGTCACTGTAGAAAGTGATATTTGATTATCCAGATATTTCATTCTACCTTCAATGGTTTCAATTTCCTCCTGAACAACAGCTAAATCAGAGGAGATTTTTAATAGATCCTCTGTTTTGGTTGCATTTTTCATAAAAGCTAGGAGCCGTTCTTCCACTACTCTTTTTGATTTTAATCTTGATTCAAGGTCAACATATTCTTCCGTCACATCTTGCCCAGAAATGTTTCTCTGGAGTACTTCTACAGCTTCCCCTTCCGCATCATGTAGAAAGGTTTGAAAATATTTTTGCGGTATTCGTATAACAATTCTTCCGCTTAATTGTTCGTTCCCCTCTTTTGCCACGTTGGATTCTGAAATATAGCCTCCATATTTCACTGCTTTTTCTTCTAAACTTTGGACTGTCCTCTCAAATTTCTTTACTCGAAGCTGCAAATCCGCCTGATAAATAACCATCTGAGTAGTTGCCTCTAGTTTATCAGATTGGTTTGTTTGTTCCCCCTTAGCTTTTTCACCTGAAGCATTCATTGTTTCCTCTTGGCTGCCAGATGGAGCAGAATCCATTACGGCTTTATCTTCGTTCATCTTAGCCGATTCACTTTTACTGCTAGAACTACATCCTGCTAAAACCATGCACATAATCAGTAAATAAAATGGTACCCATTTAATTAATCTTTTCATAACCTTGACACCCCTTTTATATATCGTCTTGCCAGGCTGAATAAATACTGCAGTTCCAGTATTATTAATACGGACGATAAAATGGACACAAGGTTACAACACTACAAAAATAAATGGCTATATTAAAAGTGCCTGTTGATTTCCGCTCCAGGCACAAGCGGTTCGCGGGCGTGCAGGGGAGCCTCCTCGTCGCTTTGCTCCTGCGGGGTCTCCCCTGCCCCGTACTCCCGCAGGAGTCTTCGTGCCTTCCGCTCCAATCAACAGGGTATCAACAATATGCTTTAACATCACCAAATAAATAAAAACTGTCCGTTTGATGTAACGGACAGTCTTTTGTTTATTTTATTCTGTTTTTTCTAACTCATCTAATACTCGATTTACACGTTTTTCAAGCATTTTCATTCCACTTCCACCCGCTTGGAAATGTCGAAGTTTCCCTTCACGATCGAATACATAGTAGGCAGGAACATATTGATTTTCAAGCGCTTCAGTAAGCTTATGCTCATTATCAACAAAAATCGGTTGTGTGATACCGTGTTCAGCTGCTACTTGCTTTATTTCTTCCAGGTTCAAGTCATTTTCAGAACGGGGCATATGAACGGCAACAACATTTAGCTTGTCTTTAAAATCATCACGGAATTGATTTACCTGTGGCATTGCTTCCTTACATAAATGACAGCTGATAGACCAAAAATGGATTAATGTTGGTTTCTCACCAATCAAATCCTCTCTTGTCACTTGTCCGTTTAACCATTCTGTCGCACCCGCTAACTCCGGCATTGGTTCACGTAATTTCATTTGAAAATCCTCCTATTAAAAAGACCTAACACTTTAAAAAGGTTAGGTCTATCTTTTGTTTGTTAAAAATTAAACATTAAGTGTAGCTTGTCCAGGCTTCCAGTTAGCTGGGCAAAGACCACCAGTTTGTAATGCTTGAAGAACACGTAGTGTCTCATCCACGTCACGGCCAATGTTGTTGTGGTTAACAACAGAGTACATTAATTCGCCTTCAGGGCTGATGATGAATAATCCACGTAATGCAATACCTTCTTCTTCAATTAACACTCCATAGTCACGTGCTACAACATGGTTAGTGTCAGCAGCTAGAGGATAGTTCAAGTCGCCAAGACCATTTTCTTTGCGATCTGTTTTAATCCAAGCAAGGTGAGTATGGATAGTATCAGTTGAAGCACCAATAACTTCCGCATCAAGATCTTCGAACTCATCATAACGATCAGACATTGCTGTAATTTCAGTTGGACATACAAATGTGAAGTCCATTGGATAGAAGAACAATACTGTCCATTTATCATTTTTCATGTTTTCTTCAAGACTTACTTTTTTAAATTCTTTGTTTGGCATAACCGCATCCATTTCAAATCGTGGAGCTTGTTTACCTACCATACGTTCTGGCATACCGAATCCCTCCAATAATTAAATAAAATGAGTTTATAGCAAGTATTATTTGCTAACTCTTTGACATTTTCATTATAGGATAAAGACTATTTTGAGTCAATATTAAATTATAATTAATTTAAATAAATATTAATTATTAACTATAACCTAAATCTCCCTTATTAAGTTTTGCCCTATTCGCAATAGAATAAACGACGATATGTAACAATATTCTTTTTATTCTATTTGATTTTATCATGTCTAAACGATAAGTTGAAATGATAAGGCTTGTACTACAGGTAACTTTCGTTTCCTTTAAACTCGATATATGTCGTCATAGCTTTTACTGCAACATCGATTGCACTTTCATTTGGATTTAATTTGGAATGGTGTAAACCGAATGGTGAATCTACACCAAGCCAAAACATCAGCCCTGGAATTTCTTTGAGCATATATCCAAAGTCTTCGCCAGTCATCGCTTCCTTACATTCAACCACATGGATATCAGTCTCTTTTTTAATGGTACCAATGAATTCTTTTGTAATTGACTCATTATTATTTACCTGATAATACATGGAACCATAATCAATTACCGCTTTACAGTCAAAGCCAGTTTCGATCCCTTTTACCAACGCTTCTATACGTTGTTTCACCTTTCGCATCGAATCTGGTGACAATGTCCGAATCGTCCCTTCTAGCCTAGCTTTTTCTGCAATAATATTTTGAACCGTTCCCCCTGTAATCTTTCCTACTGTCACTACAGCACTATCTAATGGGTCCACATTTCTTGAGATAATCGTTTGCAACTGATTAACCAGCATGCACGCAGCAACAACCATATCATTTGTTTGGTGGGGATAGGCGGCATGACCTCCCTTTCCAATTAGGTCAATGAACAATTCTGAGGTATTGGCAAATAACAACCCAGGCTTTAATGCAATCGTTCCGACAGGATACTCTGGTGCAATATGAAGAGCAAAAATCATATCCGGTTTCCATTCCTGCATAATGTCCGATTTCAGCATTGGTTCTGCCCCTCCAGGACCTTCCTCGGCAGGTTGAAAAACAAATAAAAGATTATCATTAATTGGCTTCCGGATAAAGTGAGTCAACACTCCTAGAGCAATGCTCATGTGGAAATCATGACCGCAGGCATGCATATATGAATCGTGTGTAGAGGAAAATGGTAATCCTGTTTCCTCACTTATTGGAAGACCATCAATATCCGTCCGGTATCCAATCGTTTTTTGAGGATTTAAACCTTGGAGCATGACAAATAGCCCCGTCTTCCACTCCTTAATAGTTAGCCGTTCCTGTGGTAGAGACTTTAGATATGACAACAAATAAGCCTGTGTTTTAAACTCCTGAAAACCAAGTTCAGGAATTTGATGTAAATCACGTCGGATGTTAATTAAATCATTCACTACCTTCACCCTCTTCTCTCCTATAAAACAAGCGTGGAGAAGCTCCACGCTTTGTTTTGTTCTTACATCAGTCTGTTCAAGGCGCTTACGCTTTTCTTATAACTGACGAAGCTCTTGCATTATTTCAGTTTTTGATTTTGTCTTTTCGTCAATATCCTTGATTTTCTTTGCAGGTGTCCCTGCAACTACTGTGTACGGTGGAACGTCTTTTGTCACAACTGCGCCTGCAGCAACCACAGAGCCTGTACCAACTGTAACACCTTCAAGGACTACTGCATTCGCACCGATCAATACATCATCCTCAATGACAACAGGCTTTGCTGATGGTGGCTCAATTACTCCTGCTAATACAGTACCAGCACCGATGTGGCAATTTTTACCAACAGTTGCTCTTCCACCTAGGACAACGCCCATATCAATCATAGTCTTCTCACCAATAACTGCACCAATATTAATTACTGCACCCATCATTATAACTGCGTTATCACCAATTTCCACTTGATCACGGATGATTACACCTGGTTCGATACGAGCATTGATGTTTTTAGTATCTAGAAGTGGAATCGCAGAATTTCTGCGGTCATTTTCTAGTACATAATCTTCTATTTTTGCTTGATTTGCTTCTAATACTTCATTAATTTCTGACCACTCACCAAAAACTACACCAGTATTTCCGTTAATAAACACTTTTGAATTGCTGCCAAAATCTAATCCTTCTAAATCACCCTTCAAATACACTTTAACTGGAGTCGATTTTTTACTATTTTGAATAAAAGAGATAATTTCATTTGCATCCATCATTTTCATATTGTTGCCCCCTATGTAGTTGATCTAATAAAGTAGAAGCGACTAGTCGCTTCAGTTATTATAGAAAATACTTTAACAAACAAAAGAGTTGAAAACAAGAAAAACAACATCAATCTTCTGAAGATTCGGCGATATGTTCCTTAATTAGTTCTACAAATGCTTGAACCTGTTTTAACTGGAAAGAAGATTCATAACCAAGCAGCCAAGTATCACGTTTTAATGCTTCATTATTCTCATTTACAAGAGGAATTTTGAAAATATCCCTCTCCGCCTTAGTTAAGGTGATTCCTGGCAAAATGGCATAGCCAATACCATTAAAAGCCATCTGTTTACATGTTTCAATTTGGTCAACCACAACTGTTCTCTTTGGGGACATTTTAAAATTTCGCATCCACCAATCCTGAATTTCCTGATAGTAATTGGAATCACTTTTAAATTGAATAAAAGGACGATCGGTCGCCAAGACCTGCTCTGGTCTGGTAATTTCTCTGTCAACTAAATACAGAGGATCATTAAATAGGTGTACCTTTACCCCTTTCCAGTCCGGTGTTCCACGTATAATCCCAATATGAACCTGATCATCGTATAGGCATTTTAAAATCTCACTGCTCCACCCAGTTACTAATGAAATTTTCGCTTGTGGATATTTATCAATAAACTTTTTTAAAACTTGTGGCAGCCAATTTTGTCCTACAATTGATGCAACAGCAATTTTTAATGTCCCTGAAACGCCTGATTGAAGGGAGTGAATGGTCTCACGAACCTTCTCCTGTTTTTTTAGTACATCATTCACAAAATCAATCACATGTTCTCCAGATGGAGTTAGGGCTAACCCCTTTTGCGATCGAATAAATAATTTCGTACCCCAATCTTTTTCAATTGTTTGTAAGCGCTGTGAAAGAGCGGGTTGCGAAACAAACAGCCGTTCAGAAGCTTTTCGCATATTCATTTCTTGTGCAAGTACAGATAATAAGTGAAATTCTGATAATGAGGACAACGTGATCCCTCCTAAAAAAAGCCCTGTGAGCTTTACACAGAGACTTCATCCTTTTTTTTCGGAATAAAAAAGATTAAAACTAGACTAATTATAGCAAATGTAAAGACCACATAATAAACCGTATGTAATGATAAGGTTAGTCCATCCTGTAAGATCCGTCGCACCCCTTCCGCGAGGTCCTCACGCTCACTTGCCTTTAAGAGAATATTTGTATCGTCTACTGATAAAGAAGGATCTTTTTGACTAAAGTAAGCATTCAATCTGTTATTCAGTATTCCACCCAGTAATGCTGCTCCTATTGTATTGCCCAGATTTCGCATGAACATGTTTGCCGCAGTGGCTATTCCTCTATGCTGCCAGCTAACAGTACTTTGAATGGAAACAATAAATGCCGTTGATGTTAGACCCATACCTACACCAACAAAAAAGGACCCCACTGCTGCCCATATTGGACCAGAAGAAGATGACATCGTGATAAAAACAAAGCTCCCTAGGATTAAGAATACGCCACCAATTATAGAAGTTTTACGATAACCTATTGAGATAAGCATTCTCCCTGCAAGTGTAGAGGCAATTGGCCATCCAATAGACATCGTAGTTAATGTAAAACCGGCTACAATTGGTGTTTGTTCCATAACGCCTTGAACAAAAGTAGGTAGGAAGCTTGATATTCCAATTAACATTATCCCAGTAGTCAATGAAGTTATATTTGCTATAAATATGGAACGCTCTTTCCATATTGAAAATGGCATAACCGGCTCAATCGCACGACTTTCCTGAAAAACAAATGCAATCAAGGCGAGTACTGATAAAACTAAAAGACTAACAATTTGCCAAGATCCCCATGCCCAATGGCTTCCTGCTTCTACGAGGACAAACATAAGTGAGGATATTGTAATAGTTAATAAAACCGCCCCAAAATAATCAATGTCATGTTTTTTCTTTTCAACATTTTCATGAAGATACATCCATAGCCCTACTAAGGAGAGTATACCAAGAGGAATGTTTATCCAGAATACATAATGCCAACTGACATATTGAACAAGTAATCCACCAACAGCAGGACCTGTAATAGCGGATATTCCCCACACACTTGATAGATACCCCTGTATCTTTGCTCTTTCTTCAGCTGTATAAATATCTCCGACAATAGTTGTCGCGATCGGCATGACAGCACCAGCACCGAACCCTTGAATCAATCGAAAGATAATGAGTGTTTTCATAGATGTCGCAAACCCACAAAGGATAGAACCTAGTAAGAAAATAATAATCCCAAACGTGAGAATCGGCTTTCGACCGAACAAATCTGATAATTTACCATAGATAAGTACCGTTATTGAATTCATTAAAAGATAAGCAGAAAAAACCCAACTATAAAGTGTGAATCCACCCAAATCTGCTACTATTGCCGGCATGGCGGTTGAAACAATCGTTGCCTCAATCGCCCCCATAAACATGGCTAGCATAACAGCCGCTAATACAAGTGGCTTTTTCGTTTGCTTTTTTCGAGCACTGTCTGCTGCGGCATTCTTAGTGGTGGTATTACTCATCCTAACACCTCATATCTTTAAATAAATACAGCTCCCTAATTGGGAGCTCTTACCATCTTATTTTTTGGCTCTGTTAAACTTGCCTGTTGATTTCCGCTCCAGGCACTTCGCTTTCCGTGGGTGTTTCGGCGAGCCTCCTCGGCGCTTGCGCCTGCGGGGTCTCCCCTGAACCATACTCCCACAGGAGTCTTCGTGCCTTCCGCTCCAATCAACAGGTGTAAAAATCAACACTGTTCTTTAACACAGCCTATTTTTTAAACCTTTTTACTACCTTGTTTAGTTGGTTTAATACCGTGCTTCTTGGGAGTATGCCCTCAAAGAAGCCTTCCTCTGTTTCTACACAAAGGAATGGATGGTTAACCAATAAATCTAAGCACAAATAGATTGAATCAGTCACTTTTACTCGAGGTATTGAAATCTTCATGACCTCTTCTACCCGTTTATTTTCAAGCGCTTCAAATTCAATTCGTTCAAGTCCAAGAATAGAATCCATTATGATGGGGGTACTGATTAACCCATGTAGTTTATAATGCGGGTCTAAGACAGGTATAGCTGTATAACCACTTTTTGTTAAGACCAACAATGCATGTTCGAGATTGTTTCCGATTTGCACATGTGCAACGCGCTCTGATGGTATCATTAATTCTTCTATCGTATACTCTAAAAATTCCCCGCTTGGAAGACTGATCATCGCCGAAAACTCCTCAATATTTGTTTTTCTACAGACTTATTTTATCATAGTTTTCGGGGGTCTGTGAAAAATTTAAATCATATTCGAAAAAGAAAGGAACCCGAGGGTTCCTATTGAATCAAATCAAAAATTTCAATTGTAATCATATCAATATTATCAAATTGATATCTTTTTGGCTTTTCTTTCTCGTTATATATTTCTAATTCAAATGTTTCTGTTTTCGGATGAAATGTTACCTGACACTTTCTTTCACCATTTACCTCAAAATAGCGTTGTGCCGGTTCACCACTATTTGATTGTTCTTGTAGATTTTTTAATCTTGTTAATATACCTTGAAGCTGTGACATTTGCTTCTTCTCCTTTCAAACACAAACATAACTGTATACAGATATGTTTCTCATTTGGCCTATTTCTATCCTGATTGAAGATTTTTTCAGAATTTTACAATCGAGTGAATTTATATGCCAATATTAAAAGAATAAAATAACAAACTCCATTTGTCCAAGTAAAAATAAAGAATTAGTTATTTTTTTTAGGGCTTTGTTAAAATTGCCTGTTGATTTCCGCTACAGACACTTCGCTTTCCGTGGGTGTTTCGGCGAGCCTCCTCGGCGCTTGCGCCTGCGGGGTCTCCCCTGAACCATACTCCCACAGGAGTCTTCGTGCCTTCCGCTCCAATCAACAGGTTATAAAAATTAAAACTTTTCTTTAACACATACTTTTTTAGAAAACGCATAAAAAAATGGATCTCTTATTGAGACCCATTAATAAAAAGTAATGGCTACAAAAAAAACGATGAAAAGTAGTAAAGCAAAGAAGATTCCGTAGGCTAGAAAAATTGGATTTTTTATATATGCATGCTTCTGGACATGTTTTTCTATTTGAGTATCCATATTCCCTTCAACCACTTTCTGCTGTCTACCTAAAACCAGCGTATAAATAGCCGAAATGGCAAGAATTGCAATAATAAGAATTCCAAGAATATTGATAAAACCCATTAACAAAACCCCTTTTTAATGAAGTGTTCCGTATTGACCGGCTGTAGTACCCTCTTCATTAAAATGCCACTCCAGGAATCTTTCTATTCAACTGTATGTTTAAAGAAGTTGATCATGTTCAAATAAATATTGGTACGAGATATCAATGAATAGATAATCATTCCCGTTCATTGGAAAGGAAAAAGTTCGAATGGTTTCACCTGTTTCAATGTCACAATATAAATCAGACAGAATACCTTTTTGTTCATGACGCATTTTTATTATGTTTTCTAAAAAATAGGGACGCCAACTCCAGTTTTTATTTAAGTACTCAGATTGGCTGATCCAGCCATTTTTATCTTTAAAAATATTTGCTGACTTTTGAAAACCATCTTCGTCACATATATACATCCTAAAAGCCACCTGATCCATTTCCTTTATCAAAGCCTGAAAAAGTTCTTCATAACTTGCTTTTCTGTTTTTTATCACTAACTCCTGAACCTTTACTTGCAAGTTTTCTGCAGTAGTAAAAACAGCCTCTAACTTTTTCTTTTCATAGGAAATAAAATCATGAAATTTTTCTTTTAACCGATGCTTTAATAAGTCTCGTTCTATGAACTCAGCTGATGGTGGGTGTAAGTAATATCCCTGATAATAGTGGCCGCCATTTTTCCAAGCAAATTGCAGCTGATAACTCATTTCAATATTCTCAAACAAAAGAGTAGCACCTATTTTCCTTGCAAAAAGCGACAAGGAGAACAGAACATCATTAAAGTTCATCCCTGTTGACGTCGATTTGAGCGGGTGCAAATTGATCTTTAGTATATCTGGATTAAGCTGACCTAGACGTTCAAAATAATGACTTTCACTGTCAATGCTAGCTATGGCAATTTTAATACCATATGTCCTGTAATACTGCAGAAGATGGTCAAATTGATCAACATCCCCATTGTAATTACGATCAGAAATTTCCAGAACTATTCGCTGAAGATTTAACCCTCTTTTCTCAAAAGCTAAAAGCTCCTGTAAAAATGGCTCACCATGTTTATACATTAATAAATCGGCATTCCGATTTAAAAACAAGCGAATATCAGGATCTAGTTCCATTGATTTTTCAAGCGCCTTTTTAACAATTAATAAATCCACTTCGTATTTATATTCATCAGGGATCTCTTCGTCTTGAAAAAATGGACCCAAGCTTATTATATTGCCTTCAGATTGGTATCTCCCTAAGACCTCATAAGCTATAACCCGCTGTTCATCGGCACTAAAAATCGGCTGAAAATAGGGAAAGCAATTTTCAACATCCGATAGGATATCCAAAGCATCCATCTAAGTACCTCCAAAAAAATATTTTCATTATACCATACGCGTACGTGCCGTTTCTCGTTCTTTTCCAAAAGGATACCATTATAGCAACATAGATACAATCACATCCTATATACAAGCCCTATAAAAATGATTTTGGAATTCAGCGTTAATAGGGCAGATGGTGATACCAAAAGATCAACGCTTTAATTGAGCGTTCAAGGAGGATTATTATTGAAGAAGCTTTGCTTGGTGGCATTACTCCTTCCAATGTTTGGTTGCAGCCATTTTAATGCGAATACAAATTCTGTCTCTAACATGGAAAAACCAGAGTCTAGAGTTCCGATAAGTAAGAGTTCTGAGAACGAATCACTGACCGTCCCTATTAGTAATAAATCAAATACCTTAACGGACGTTAAAGACCAAATAATAAATGTAAAAAACAAGCCAATAAAGAGTAATTCTGTTAGTGCTCCACCGAAAAAAAATTCTTCCATGCTTAATGTAGTTTTAATCAAACAAAACCCCGAGTTACGTTATGGGTGTGAAGTAACAAGTTTAGCGATGGTTTTGAATTATGCAGGCGTGAAAACCAATAAAATGGATCTTTACCGCTCCATCCAGAAAGACCCAGATCCTATTATTCGTTCAACCAAAGGAGACATACTACGCTGGGGTAATCCTGCTGATGGATTTGTTGGGGATATGACTGGCCGACGAGCAGGGTATGCTGTGTTTGACAAACCCATGATTGCATTAATTAATCAAAAGCTACCGGGAAGAGCTGTTAATTTGACTAACCAACCCTTTGACAAAGTATTAGAGCACGTAGCTGCGGGTTATCCAGTTGTAGTCTGGACGACTGGCGATTACCGACTGCCTGATCGGTGGGAAGGCTGGTACCATGGAAAACAATACATCAAGACACCACTTGATTTACATGCAGTAGTGTTAGTTGGCTTTGATACCAATTACGTGTATTTAAATGATCCACTATCAGGTAGAAAACAGGTTAGAGTCGGTAAAACACAGTTTATCTCCTCCTGGAAGGCCCTGCAAAGTCGAGCAGTAAGTTATAAATAATAAGGCAGTCAAATTGACTGCCTTTTTTTAATGTATATTAGTATCTTTTGAACCGTATATGCATAAAAACTACCAAGTACCTTTTTCACTTGCAATATGGGGTAATTTTAAAGACAATATGAAAGGGCCCCTTTAAGTCCAATAACAGAAGGCTGGTAGAATAATGGCTAAAAAGCAGACGAGGAGAACATTTCTAAAACGATCATTCGGTTCATTTCTTGCCGTTCTCGGAGTAAGTTCGGGGGGCTATCTTTATGCAAACCGCATTGAACCTTCATTACTCGATATTCAAGAACAACAAATAAAACATCCGTTAATCCCTAAAGGCTTTAATGGAATAAAGATGGTCCAATTTAGCGATACCCACCTTGGATTTCAATACACTCTTACCCAATTTAAGAGGTTAGTGGATAAAATAAATACTATACAGCCAGATATTATAATCTTTACTGGAGATTTAATGGACGAGCCAAATAAATACACGGAAATCAATAAACTTGTAGATCTTTTAGAAAAATTACATGCCCCACTTGGAAAGTATTGCATATTCGGTAATCATGATCATGGTGGCTACGGTTCAGACATTTACCGTAATATTATGGAAACCACTAATTTCAGCGTCTTACTAAATGAAGCAAAAGAAATAAAAGTAAAGGATGGAAGTGCTATCTTTTTATTAGGAATTGATGATGCCATGTTAGGGAGGCCCAATTTACCTCTTGCCTTAAAAAATGTTCCTAACGATTGTTTTAAAATCTTACTTTCACATGCTCCAGACCTTGCTGAAACAGCTGCACAATTTCCGATTAACTGGCAAATAAGTGGCCACAGCCATGGTGGACAAGTTAAACTTCCCTTCATTGGTCCGCTTGTTATACCGCCTTATGCCAAAAACTATCCAGAGGGACTTTATACCATAGAAAATAATCACAAGTTAACTCTATATGTCAACAGAGGCATTGGAACTACTAGATTACCTTTCCGGTTTATGTCCAAACCAGAGCTAACCATTTTTACATTACTCTCAACAGAAGACATATAAAAAATCCTTATCAAAAATACAAATGATAAGGATTTTCACGTGTTTAGTTTCCAGCATTTTTTTTCAAAAATTTTTTCTCAAGCTCTTCAACAGGAAGTGGTTTAGAATAAAAATATCCTTGAATTTTATCACACTTCGCCTTAGCTAAAAATTCTACTTGTTGCTGGTCCTCTACACCCTCAGCAATCACTTCCAAACCTAAACTTTGGCCTAAGTGAATAATCGACCTAATAATAGCAGCATCTTTTTGATCTAAAAGAATATCCTTAATAAATGATTGATCAATTTTCAAGCCATCAATAGGAAATTGTTTTAAATAACTTAAGGACGAATACCCAGTCCCAAAGTCGTCAACCGAGATGGATATCCCTAGCTCCTTCATTCTTTTTAAAATAGGAATTGTTTCTTTTGTATCCTGCATGGCCCCTTCAGTAATTTCAATCCCTAGAGAAGAAGCTTGTATTCCATAGGTTTGAATCATTGATTGAATGAAAGGAACAAGGTTTAGATGCAGGAATTGTTTAGGTGATATGTTTATCGCTACACGAATATTCATATATCCCAAGGAATTCCAGGTATGAATTTGTTGACAAGCTTTTTCAATTACCCAATAACCTATTGGAATGATTAGCCCCGTATCTTCTGCCAATGGGATAAATACATTAGGTGAAATAAACCCAAATTCACTATCTTTCCATCGCAGCAGGGCTTCAAAACTATTTACTTCTCCTGTGGCGATATTAATCTGTGGCTGATAAAACAAAGACAGCTCATCTTTTTCAATAGCCTTTCTTAGGTGTGTCTCTAACGTAACCACATTGGTAAAAGTTGAATTCATATCAGTACGATAAAATTGAAAATGTGCCTTTCCTCTTTCCTTCACACGATAAAGTGCCTCGTCAGCGTTTTTGATCAGCATCTCCGCATCATTTCCGTCATCGGGATATAAGCTTATACCTATGCTGGGTGAAATATAATACTCCTGGGTATTTAAATAAAAGGATTGTGAGAAAACAGAAAATACTTTTCTGACAAAAGAACTGGCCCTTTCTCGATTAGCCGCGAGCAAAAGAACAGTAAACTCGTCACCACCTAGACGGTAAATATAGCATGTATCACTTTGAAATTGAGATAATCGATCAGCTACCTTTTTTAAAATCTCATCTCCTGCCAAATGCCCAAGAGTATCGTTAAGAAACTTAAACCTGTCAAGATCAATTGAAATTAAAGCAAATCCTTTTAATATATTTTCAGGTAAATGAATTTGATCATTTAATTGTTCCAGTAAGGCTCTTCGATTTAATAATCCCGTTAATTGATCGTGAAAAGCCATAAACTTTATCATTTCCATATTTTTAACTTTTTCTGATAGGTCCTTTAAGATCACATATAGCCCTTTGATTTCGGTATGAATGACAATCGGAACAGTTTTAATATGGACAATAAGTAAATAGCCTTTCGAATGAATAACCTTACAATCATGTGCCTCAAGTGCTATGCCAGTACAAGATTTCTGTAAGAGCACTTTAAATTTCTCAATATCCCTATCATTTATCAAGTCGTAAATGGATCGATTGATCATCTGCTTTTCTGAGTAGCCTGTTAAAAGGGAAGCAGCAGGATTGGCTTCTAGAATTTTTCCATTCAGGTTAATTGTAAAAATTGAATCAAGGTTATGTTCAATAATGGATCGATATCTCTGCTCACTTTCAATTATTTTATTTTTCTCATGTAACCATTCAGTCACATCTCTTGTTACTGCTACAATATAACTAATGGCATTGTCTTGATCCAAAACTGGAGTTAAGAGAGTTTCACCATAAATTATTCTTCCATCATTTAATTCAAACTGGTCGTCGAAGGTTATGACTGTTTTCCTTTTTAATAATTTCTCATATTTTCGCTGAAGGGAATTCGCGAATGAAAGGGGCAGCACTTCGTGAAAAGTCTTTCCAAGGGATTCAACAGAAAGGTTAGCTTTTTTCATGCCAGATTCGTTGACAAATATATATCGAAATTGCGGCCCTTCTTCAACCTTCATTACAAAGACCATATCTTGAATGTGCTGAAAAATAATATCAAAAATAATTTTCTGTATTTTTCCGCTGGCTTTGCCAGAAGCTAATTCATTCGTTAATAAATTATTTAAATGCTCCATTAAATCATCCTTCAGCTGAAAAATTCTGATTTCTTACAATAATGTTTTTACATTCTAGTATTTCTATTTTACAATGAATTTAATTGAATGAAAGTAATTTATTGAAAATAATGATTATTTCGCCAAAATTTTTTAGACCTATATATTGCTATGTTTCTATTTTTTTAAAAAAGAGGTATAATAAAGTTGCCTTAACAAAATGAAAGGAGAACATACCTTGAATCACGACCAGAAATATCCCCTATCCAAACTAAATCTAACCATCGAAAACCTCGCTCAAGCAGTCTTTATTGTGAATCGCCATGCAAAAACAGCAACTAATCCCAAATTCTTGTACAAATTGAAACAGGAATCACTAAAAAAATTAATCCAAGAAGGCAAGGCAAAAAAAGTAGGACTCCACTTTTCAGAAAATCCTAGAAACAGCCAACAGCAATCCGATGTGCTCGTTGAATGTGGCAGATACACCTTCCATATTCCTCCTATTAAATCTGATTTCCATGAACTTCCCCATCTTGGTAAACTTGATGGACGTGTTAGAAATCCCAAGGCGACCCTTTCACTAAGTTTCGCTAAAGCTTTATTGCAAACTTACACAGGAATAACTGAAATAGAGAATCCAGTATCCATATCAAAGAAAAATCAACGACCATACCAAAAACCTATATTTAAGAAATTAGGAGAAAGATATTCTTAATAACTAGGCTGTTTAAAGAACAGTGTTGATTTTTACACCCTGTTGATTGGAGCGGAAGGCACGAAGACTCCTGTGGGAGTATGGTTCAGGGGAGACCCCGCAGGCGCTTTTTTGGCCGAGGAGGCTCGCCGAAACACCCACGAACCGCTTGTACCTGGAGCGGAAATCAACAGGCAAGTTTATCAAAGCCAATAACTAAGAAAGGTGACCAAATACCTGGTCACTTTTTTTATTGATGTAAAGAATTCTTATATTCGCTACAACTTCTTGATAGTTTTGTGAACAAAATCACAAACCAATAGACTCAAATTAAAAACCGCATTACAATACAGTCATAAGAAGTTATTCCAAAACATTAGTATAAACTTTAAAAGAGGTGCTTTTAATTATGAAAGGAACTGCCATTCTATTTCAGGAGCAGAACATTACATTTATTGAAGATGTTGAACATTCCTTTTACGAAGAAATAAAAGAGCAATGTGGTTGTGAGCAATGCAGCTGCAAGCTTGATGAGAAGATCATCGATTTTGGCTCTGTGTCACCTGTATTCTGGCATGAAGATGAAATCGACTGGGATTACGGTTATTAATCATACTCAATAATTTCGATATAAAATTCCCCTCCCCCTAAAAAACGGTCTGAGATAACTCAGGCCGTTTTTCATTTAATTGTAGGTACCTTGCTTACAAATTGTCTAAATTCATGATATCCTAAACGAAGATTAATCCTTAACTGGAAGGATGGACAAAACTTGGAACATTTAGTAAATAACAGAGTTAAAGATATCGAAATATCAGGAATTAGAAAATTCTTTAATATGGTCTCTCACATGGATGACCTTATCTCGTTTACCATAGGCCAGCCGGATTTTCCTACACCTGAACATGTGAAAAATGCTGGGATTGCTGCGATTGAAAGAGATTTTACTTCCTATACTCATAATGCAGGAACAATCGAATTACGGAAGGCTGCTTGTGAGTTTGTTGAAAAAAAATATGATCTGAAATATAAAGCGGATTCCGAAATAATTGTAACTGTCGGAGCAAGTGAGGCAATAGATATTGCTTTTCGAACCATATTGGCGGAAGGGACGGAAGTTATTTTACCTGGTCCTATTTATCCAGGGTATGAACCCATTATTCGAATGATGGGTGCTGTACCAATACACGTAGATCTTAGAGAAAATCAATTTCGTTTCACCTTAGAAACGATAAAACCATTTATCACTGAAAAGACTCGATGTATAGTGCTTCCCTACCCATCCAACCCTACTGGTGTCAGTCTATCAGAGGCTGAGGTAAAAGAAATCGCAGTTTTTTTAAAAGATAAAGATATTTTTGTTCTTGCTGATGAAATTTACAGCGAGCTTACCTATGACCAGAAACATACGTCTATTTCACGTTTCTTAAAAGAAAAGACTATTGTGATTAATGGACTTTCGAAATCCCATTCAATGACTGGCTGGAGAATAGGCTTTCTATTTGCTCCAGAAAACATTACAAAGCACATTTTAAAGGTGCATCAGTATAATGTCTCATGTGCTAATTCCATTGCTCAGAAAGCCGCATTAGAGGCTTTAACAGTAGGAATAAATGATGCTTCAGCTATGAAAGAAGAATATGTGATAAGAAGGGATTATGTGTTTCATCGATTAACATCCATGGGACTTGATACAGTTAAGCCTGATGGAGCATTTTATTTCTTTGTTAAAATCCCTGAGACAATCCCTTTAAATAGCTTTGATTTTGCCATCAAACTAGTGAATGAAACAAAGGTTGCCGTAGTTCCCGGTAGTGCATTTTCTGACTTTGGAGAAGGCTATTTCCGTTTATCCTTTGCCTGCTCCATGAAAACGCTAGAAAATGGGCTCGATCGAATGGAACAATTTATGAATAATTTGAAATAACCAAAACCCCTCATCTAAAAATGAGGGGTTTTTTGCCAAAAGGTACGCTATTATCCTTTATATTTTCCGTTATTCTTTGGTGCTTTTTCTTTTTTAGCTTTATCTTTATGAATTTTATTGGTTGCAGCTGAACCCATTTCATGTGCAAATTCTTCATTTAATACCGCAGAATCAAAACCCTTTTTGTTTTTTTGCTGTGGATCATTCTTTTTTGTCCGTTTAGCCAATGTGTTTCCTCCTGTCTTCTTAAGGTTTCTATACTAGTTTCTTGAAGACAAGAAGAATTTATGCTTGGGAGATTGTGGCCACCGTGTATTAGTTCTTCCAATATTTATAAAGTGCTTGAGTACCGCTGTCTTCCTCTCCATTTTCAGCTAATTGTTCATAAAGCGACTTTGCCAATGCAAGTCCAGGCACAGGCATATCCATTCGCTCAGCTTCATCTAAAGCAATTTTCATATCCTTAATAAAATGTTTTATGTAAAAACCAGGTTCAAAATTCCCTTTCAGCATCCTCGGTGCAAGATTGCTTAATGACCAGCTCCCAGCCGCTCCTGTTGTAATGCTTTTTAATACGATTTCAGGGTCAAGCCCTGCGTTTTCGGCATAGATTACTGCCTCACAGACACCAATCATATTTGATGCAATGGCAATTTGATTGCACATTTTTGTATGCTGGCCTGCACCTGGTTTTCCTTGATAAACAATATTTGTACCCAGATGCTGCAGAAGAGGAGATACTGCTTCAAATGCTTCCTTTTCACCACCCACCATAATGGATAGCTTCGCTTCCCTTGCACCTACATCTCCTCCAGAAACAGGAGCGTCTATGCTTTGAATCCCTCTACATTTGGCTTCTTCGTATATTTTCACAGCTAGAGAAGGCGCAGATGTCGTCATATCAATGAGGTAACTTCCTTCCCTTCCATGAGGAATTAATCCATTTTCACCAAAATACACTTCCTCGACATCCACTGGATAACCGACAATGGTGAAAATCACATTTGCCTTTATTGCCACTTCTTTTGGGGTTTCGACCCACTCTGCCCCTTTCTCTACTAACTCATTTGACTTTTCCTTTGTTCTAGAATAAATCACTAAAGGATAACCAGCGTCTAATAAATGACCGGCCATACTCTTTCCCATTACGCCAGTTCCAATAAAGCCAATTACGGTGTTATCTGGATTATGCAAATTAATCTTCCTCTCAATGAGATTTTTCTCTATTTTAGCACTTTCATTATATTTTTAATAAATATTTGCATAAATAAAGACCGAACGTCCAGTCGTCCGGTCTCCGTGCTCCATCTCCAAATTTACGCACATATTAATGATGTCCTTACTCATTAAAAAATAAACTATTATAATTCAGAAGAAAAGTTTGTTAAATAGGTTCGTCCAAATACTTCCTTATCATTAAATACTTCTATAGAGACTGCTTGATCTCTTTCAATCATATTTTTAAGTTCATAAATATGTAAATCCTTCTTTAATGGAAGTGGATCCATAAAGATATACTTCTCGTCTTTTTCCCTTACCTCTAAATACTCTCCGTTAAGGACTTGTTCCTCACCATAAATAATTTCTCTTTTCCCGATAGCCTCAGCTAACTGATCATCATGGATTGTAACCTTTACTTTATACATCTGATGACCTTCTAAAATCTCATTGTTTATTCGAAAGCGAAATTGCAGCTCATTGTTTTTCGTTAATAATGCATCTGCATACCGATTCACAATTACCTCATTTGAGAATAAAAGCCCACAGCCACTTAAAAAAGAAATACAAAAAACTCCAATTAGTAAGGTAAACATTCGATGAATTTTTCTTCGCATTTATAACACTCCCCTTTATTTTTACCATAGCCATAATTGAACGGTAATAAACGTAAAGAAAGGTTAATAAAGGAAAAAAATCACATGCCTAAATAGCCTTTACCATTCCTCCATCTACTAGAAAAGAACTTCCAGTCATATAGGAATTTGCATCAGATAGAAGAAAGGCAGCAACATTGGCAAACTCCTCAGGTGTTCCGTATCTCTGCAATGGAATTCCTGCTTTTACCTGAAGTTCAACCGTTTCCCTCTCTACACCCAGCTTGTCAGCATTCACTTGATCTAAATGTTTAACACGATCAGTCGCAATTCTGCCAGGAGCAATAGTGTTTATTAAAATATTATAAGGCGCTAATTCTGTTGCCAATGTTTTTGATAAACCTACTATTCCTGTTCGGAATGTATTGGAAAGGATGAGACCAGGAATCGGTTCTTTTATTGATGAGGAAGCTATATTTAGTATTTTCCCCCCTTGTTGCTTTAAAAAAGGCAATGCAGCACGAATGACACGTACATAGGATAACAAATTCAGTTCAAATGAAGTTTGCCAATCTTCGTCCGTTAAGTCTTCGAACGCTCCTGCTCGTGGACCACCTGCATTATTTACAAGTAAGTGTAGACCTCCGAACGTCTCATTAGTGACAGCAACTAACTGGTTAATATCATTTATGTTTGTAATATCCGCTTTTTGAAACGCTACTCGTCCTGTACCGATTGACTGAAGTTCAATAGCTTTTTGTTTTAATTTTTCTTCTTCGCGGCCTGAAATCATGACGTTGACACCTTCTTTTACAAGCCTTTCTGCAATCGCAAATCCTAGTCCTTGACTGGACGCTACAACCAAAGCTGATTTACCAGATAAATTTAGTTCCATATTTTATACATGCCTCCTTATTATTCTATCTTCAGTATACAAGATTACCAAAGAAAGGTAGTGGTAGAAAACTCACAAAAACAAGGCGGAATATTTTATCCGCCTTGTTTTTGTCAACATATATTTAGAATGTATGTCCAAGATCCTTTGCACGCGCTATAGCATTTTCTTTAATTTCTTGTGCTTTATCCGGCATCGCATTATGACCTTCGACGAAAAGACCTTCAAGTTCGTTGATACCAAAGAAGCTCATCATGACACTTATATAACGGTGACCCATTTCCATCTGTGCCGCTGGTCCTTCAGAGTAGATTCCACCGCGCGCTTGGATGTGTAAAGCTTTTTTGCCTGGTAACAGTCCTACCGGCCCTTGTTCTGTATATTTAAACGTTTTACCTGCTACAGCAACAGAATCTAAATATGCTTTCATTACAGGTGGGAAGGAGAAGTTCCATAATGGTGTGACAAATACATATTTATCAGCAGCGATAAATTGGTCACTTAATTCATTTAGACGGCTGACTTTTGCTTTCTCTTCAGATGATAGTTCGTCCAATGCTTGTCCAGAACGGAGCTTTCCCCATCCACTGAAAACATCTGCATCGATATGAGGAATATTTTCACTGTATAAATCTACGTGAACCACTTCATCATTCGGATTTTTTTCTTTATAGCTATCTATAAATGCTTTACCAACTGCCATACTATATGATTGTGATTCATCATGAGGATGTGCAGTAATGTATAATACTTGTGCCATTCTAATCACCTTTCTTGTTGTGTAGGATCAAATATAGTTTGAATCAAAATCTTATAAAATAAACAATGATATTTATTTTAATTTAAGATATTTTTAATTCAAAGTAATTATATAAGAGAAGAGACTACCTTTCAAACAATCTGCTTGTACAAAATAAAAAAAGGATTTGTCATGTGACAAACCCTATCAAAGAACACTATTCATTTGTATCAAGTGAGTAAGGATTACGACCAATGTTTATTCTCATTTCATCAGTCATCTGGAATGGTTCAGTTACTACTGCCTCGTTTGTTGCTTGGCCAAGTTGAAAACTTCCATCATAATGTACAGGCTTTTGTTCCATTTTCCTTTTCACCTCCACAGACTCTTACAGTTATCTTATGTATATTTGTACCCATTTACCGCTTATCTCACTATTTTATATTACCTATAAAATTAGATAAAATTAACAGTAATACAGGCCTTTCTAACCATCATTATACTCCATTTGTCACACAAAAGACATAATTTTATAAAATTATATAAAAAAGAGACTGACTAAAAGTCAGCCTCTTCAAAGATTCTTCAATTACTTTATAGCAGCATTTACTGCTGCAATTACTTGGTCAGTTGTTTGCATGTTGAGAACTTCTTGAACTAGCTTCTCCATGTCAGACTTTTTTAAGTTCCGAATTAAGGAACGAGCCTTTAGTATGGATGTTGCACTCATAGAGAATTCATCAAGTCCTAATCCTAAAAGAACAGGAATAGCTGTTTCGTCCCCAGCCATTTCTCCGCACATACCAGCCCATTTACCTTCCGCATGCGCAGCATCGATTACCATTTTTACCAATCTTAAAATAGATGGGCTGTATGGCTGATAGAGATACGACACACGTTGGTTCATACGGTCTGCGGCCATTGTGTATTGAATCAAATCATTGGTTCCAATACTGAAAAAGTCTACTTCTTTAGCAAATTGATCAGCTAAAACAGCAGTAGAAGGGATTTCTACCATAATACCCAATTCAATATTTTCAGCAACTTTCTGATTTTCTGAAATAAGCTTTTGCTTTTCCTCTTCAAGAATCGCTTTAGCCTCTCTAAATTCATCCAAGGTTGCAATCATAGGGAACATAATTTTTAAGTTACCATAGCTGCTAGCGCGTAATAGTGCACGAAGCTGAGTACGGAAAATATCCTGCTCTTCAAGACATAATCGGATTGCACGGAAACCTAAGAATGGGTTTAATTCTTTAGGCAGCTCAAGATATGGAAGTTCTTTATCTCCCCCGATATCAAGCGTCCTTACTACAACAGGTTTTCCACTCATACCTTCTAATACTGCCTTATAAGCTTCGAATTGCTCTTCTTCTGTAGGAAGTTGGTCTCTACCCATGTAAAGGAATTCTGTTCTGTAAAGGCCTACCCCTTCACCACCATTTTCTCTAACTCCCTTTAAATCTTTAGGAGTTCCGATGTTGGCAGCCAATTCCACATGATGGTCATCAGCAGACACAGTAGGTTCATTTACTAACTTCGCCCATTCTGCCTTTTGTACCTCATATTCTTCATGTGTTTTACGGTATTGTTCAACAAGTTCTGGTGTTGGGTTAATGTGAACTTCACCCTTTAAGCCGTCTACAACAACTAAGTCACCATTGTTAATTTCCTCTGTTGCCGTCTTTGTACCGACAACTGCAGGAATTTCCATCGAACGAGCCATAATAGCTGAATGAGAGGTACGTCCGCCAATATTAGTTGTAAAACCTTTCACAAACTGTCTGTTTAATTGTGCTGTATCTGAAGGAGTTAAGTCCTCAGCAACAATGATTACTTCCTCAGCAATCATGCTTGGATTGACAATATGAACACCTAATAAATGTGAAAGAACACGTTTCGTTACATCACGAATATCTGCAGCACGTTCTTTCATATATTCATTATCCATTTGTTCAAACATCATAATGAACATGTCTGCTGTTTCCTTTAGAGCAGTCTCAGCATTCACATTTTCAGACTTTATTTTATCTTCAATAGGTGCATTTAACTCTGGATCACTTAATACAAGAAGATGTGCTTCGAAAATGGCTGCTTTATCTGCACCTAGGTCAATCTTGGCACGATCGCGAATAGCTTCTAATTCACTTTTTGATTGCGCCATAGCTTGACGGAAACGATCTATTTCAGCAGCAGAATCTTCAACTGTTACTTTTTCGAAAGATAAATCTGGCTCAACCAAACGGTATGCCTTCGCAATGGCAATACCATTTGATGCAGCAATTCCATTTAAGAACGTCATTATTCTGCCAAACCTTCTTTTTTCAAAGTTTCTGCTAAGCTGTTTAATGCCTCGTCTGCATCGTTGCCTTCAGCAGTGATCACAATGTCAGCTCCTTGGCCTACACCTAGAGACATAACACCCATAATAGATTTTAAGTTAACTTTTTTGCCTTTATATTCTAATGTAATTTCAGAATCGAATCTGCTAGCTGTTTGAACTAATAAAGTTGCTGGTCTTGCGTGAATTCCTGTTTCTGCGATTACCTTAAATTGCTTTTCTGCCATGATTAATCAAACTCCTTTAATAAGTAAATGTATTTATTCTGACTTAATAAAAATAAACATTTCTTCTTATTTAGTCAACTAAATCAATAAAGACTAAAGAATTAAAATCAACCCTTTTCAGCTTAATTTTTCCAAAAAACTAGCCATTCATGTATTGATTTTAACCTCGTCATGATGTTTATTTGTATACAAGTGCTAGAATATCATTATAATTCATAGTAAACAACTGAAAAACTCAAAAAACATTATTGTTCACAAAACTGTCAATAACTCTCAAAAACCACCAAAACACTTTAATGATAACAACACAAAAAGTTGTCTTTTAGGACAACTTTTTAAGGATTCCATTTATTTAAAGACCATAGCAGCGTTAACAGCCTTTTTCCAGCCTTCATATAAAGTCTTCCGATTTTCATCTGTCATCTTGGGATTAAATTGGTGTTCAATAGCCCACTGCTTGGAAATATCCTCTTGATTATCCCAATAACCAACTGCGAGCCCTGCCAAATAGGCTGCTCCAAGTGCGGTAGTTTCATTGATGATTGGCCGCTCAACAGGAACATTTAAGATGTCACTTTGGAAGGACATTAAAAAGTTATTTTTAACTGCTCCTCCATCCACACGAAGCGTTTTTAATTCAATAAGTGAATCAGCTTCCATCGCTGATAAAACGTCTTTTGTCTGATAGGCTAAGGATTCTAATGTGGCCCGGACAAAATGCTCTTTCGAAGTTCCTCGTGTTAATCCAAAAACTGCACCCCGGACATCACTATCCCAGTATGGAGTACCCAAGCCAACAAATGCTGGAACAACATAGACACCTGCCGTTGAATCTACCTTTTCTGCATACTCCTCGCTATCCTTTTCGTTCTTCAATATTCTTAGCCCATCCCGCAGCCATTGAATGGCTGACCCAGCAACAAAGATACTGCCTTCAAGGGCATAGTGAACTTTCCCATTTAATCCCCAAGCAATAGTTGTTAGTAATCCATGTTCTGATTGAACGGCTTTCTCCCCGGTATTCATTAACATAAAGCAACCTGTACCGTAGGTATTCTTAGCCATTCCTTTTTCAAAACACGCCTGCCCAAAGAGAGCTGCTTGTTGATCCCCAGCAACGCCAGCAATGGGGATTTCTTTCCCAAAAAAATGATAATCGACTGTATTCGCATATACTTCAGACGATGGTCGGACCTCTGGCAGCATGATTTTTGGTACACCTAAAATAGCTAATAGTTCTTCATCCCATTTTAGTTCAAAAATATTAAACATTAACGTACGGGAAGCATTAGAATAATCCGTTACATGCGCTCGTCCACCCGAAAGCTTCCAAATTAACCATGTATCAATGGTTCCAAATAGTAATTTTCCATCATTCGCTTTTTCACGAGCATCCTTAACATTGTCTAGAATCCACTTTACCTTTGTACCTGAAAAATAAGCATCAATAAGCAAGCCCGTTTTTTCACGAAATAATTGATTGTAGCCTTTTTCTCTTAGTTCATCACAAATCCCGCTTGTCTGCCTTGACTGCCAAACAATCGCATTGTAAATCGGCTCACCTGTTTCTTTATCCCACACCACAGTGGTTTCACGTTGGTTAGTGATCCCAATACCGGCTATTTGATTGGCTTTAATTCCTGATTCAGATAGTACACCTGCAATAACTGAGAGAATGGAACCCCAAATCTCGTTAGGACTATGTTCTACCCATCCTGGTTGTGGAAAATACTGAGTAAATTCCTTTTGGGCTGTGTGGATGATTTCACCTTTTTTATTAAAAAGAATGGCTCTCGAACTTGTAGTCCCTTGGTCCAGGGATAAAATATATTGTTCCAATCAAACCCCTCCTCATGCTCTCCCGAAGATTTAGTGCTTTCCCTTTTTATGAATTTCTATTAATCGCTGCTTTAACTGATGAATTTCTGCCTTTATATACGACTGTTCTTGAGTAGAGGACTGTACATGACCATAACGTACTTTTTCATATAGGCCTATTATTTCATCTCCTCCCACTAATCCAATTCTATTCCACCATTCTTCAAGCGATTCAGACGAAATACGACCTAATTTTAATTTATGGGCGTATTTCTCTAGATTATATATTTCCCTTCTTATATACTCCTCCGGTGGTTTACCTCTTTTCCGTAATCCCACCATCGAGTTTGTGCTAAAGAAAGCATCGAAAACCTCTACCCTTGGCGTGGAGTTACTTTCTATTGCCTGTTGCTTTAGTCTTTTCTTATAGATTAAGTAGCCAATAATCCCTACAACTACCACAATAAGAATTAGGAGTAAGAAATCCATTGAGAATGACCGCTCTTGATATTTACCCGCTTCATTCTCCATATCACTTTCGAAGGGTTTTGGCACATATTCCTCCTGCCCAAAAAGACCCATAATGAATTCAAGGCCACTTAAGAGTGGATTAGCAATTAGATTACTGAAAAGCATGACAATCACATGTAAGATGCTGAAAAAAGCGAGTTGAACATATTTCAGTAAAAATGTTAGTCCTATTCCAATAATAAAGAATCCAGCAAGGATTTTCATAAAATAAAAAGCAAATTTAGTTTTGTCTGTTTGAATAGAATACCATTTGCCATAAAAACTGCCCAATAGGGCTAGTATTATTTGAGATATTAGTAGATAAATCAATGCGTCTTGAAATGGATAGTGACTCAGCGCGGAATAGATGATTGCAATCAAACCTACCATAAAAGATAACAGTAATATTACCGCCTCAGATTGTAGCGACCCATTATCATACAATGATATTCCCCGCCAAAATATAAATAAACCAATAATTAATCCAAAAAATAGAGAATGCTCAGCTTGGTGATATATATATAACAGCAATGGAAAAATCGTTACAATATAAACCCATTTTCCCTTTTCATGTATTTTTACAAGAAGACTTGCTAAAAAAATCATCCCCCCCATACAAGTAAGCAACAAAAAGGAAATAGGCGGGATTTCTTTTTTATATATATAAAATAAAGAAAGGAAAAGAATCCCTACAATACACTCCAAGACAAATCGATAGGTTATGGAAGCGACACGTTTCATCATAGGCGTACCCTTCTATCCTTTTGAATGTCTAATTCACTTAGAACACCATGCTCCTGTTCAATAGTAAGCTCAAGCATCTTAGCTCCTCTTTGTCCGACCTTTAAGAGCATCCGATTAGTTTCTTCTGTCCTGATACCTGTGTGGATAAAAAAGGGTTGTGACGTTAGATGTCTATTATAAAAAGAAAGCATATATTCATATGGAATACTTGTATTTTGAGTACTAATGGAGGCCAGAGTTTCCAATGCCTTTTGGAGCTGTTCTTTTCCTTCTCCTTTTGGAAGAAATAAAAAAGGAGTACTCCCTGCTGTCCGTACATTAATACATAAGGAATAAGGAATCTGTTTGTTATATGCATAATAAGCAATTTCAGTCATTCCACTAATCAATTTCTCGATTTGAGCTGTCATGGAATGACCGTTCGAAACATTTAATGCAATCGTCCAGCCCTTTTCGGAAATTTTTTCAAAAACTTTTGTTTGCAGCGTTTGTTTTTTTGCACTCGCTTTCCAATGGATACGATTAAAGCTATCCGAAAATATATAATCCCTTGTTCCTAAAGGACCAAGGCGATCTTCATAAACAGAATAAGGAACCGCGTTTACACCTTGTAGAACAGACAATTTCTCTATTAGCCCTTTTACTGGAATAGGTTGGGGATAGACCACAGCTTGTTGCTTTAAAAACGATTTCGATTCCAAAATGATTTCACCGAATCCTAAAAGACTTGGCACATGAAATTCAAGCTTACGAATTCTGGCAATTCCCCTTCTACTAGCTTCGAAAGGAATGACTACCTGTTTTGTTTGTTTGCTAAAAATAGAAAACGGGATTGAAATATCATACATGGAAGAATTTGATTCCATTTTTTCACCCTCTGGAACCACAAAATGATCAAAGTAAACTCTTAGGTCACCCTTTAAGATGGGGAACCCCTCATTCCTAAAAATGAATGACCATTGTCCATTATCCTCGACAAAAAAATGGTTTTTTTCATAAATATTATCTAAATAAAGCTTATCACCTGCTTTTTTTAGATAATAATTATTAGCGACCACAATGACTAGAAAAAATATAGCTAAGAATAGGACTAATTTTGACTCCATATATAAGCTGACAAAGATAAGTATTATGGCAAAAGTACTAATACCCGGAATCTTTCGGTCTTCTACCGAATCTTTACTCCAAGTCATTCATTTGCCCCCACTTCTACTGGTACAGGTACTGAGCGTATGATTTCTTCAATAATTGATTCAGGAGTTTTAGTTAAGGAACTCTCAATTGATAAAAAGATTCTATGTCCTAGAACAAACGGAGCTACTGTTTTTACATCATCTGGGGTAACATATGTACGGCCATTCAAAAATGCTTTTCCTTGCGATGCTCTCATTAAGGCCAACGTTCCTCTTGGGCTCACACCTAATTCAATACTGTTATGCTCCCGCGTTCTCCTTACAACAGTCAGCAGGTAATCCTCCATCTCGTCTGAAATGTAAATGTTGTTGATGGATTGCTTTAATTGTTCTATTTCTTGCGCAGAAAAGACTTGGCCAATCGTGTTCATTTTTTTATCCCCGCGATGAATTTGCATGATTCTCTTTTCTTCCTCATACAACGGATAATCTACATTAATTTTAATAAAAAATCGATCCATCTGAGCAACAGGCAGTGAAAAGGTCCCTTGCTGTGATTCAACAGGATTCTGTGTGGCAATTACCATGAAGGGTTCCATTAATCTAACCGTTTCTCCATCAATTGTTACCTGTCTTTCTTCCATTACTTCTAATAAACTGGACTGTGTTCTCGGTGTGGCCCTGTTAATTTCATCAGCTAAAACGATGTTGGCCATAATTGGTCCTGGACGTAATTCAAATTCCTGCAGCTTTGGATTAAAAAACTGGATCCCCGTAACATCACTTGGAAGGACATCTGGTGTAAATTGAATGCGCGAAAATTTCCCTCCAATTGCAGTTGAAAAGCTTTTCGCGAGCATGGTTTTCCCTGTTCCGGGAACACTTTCAAGCAATATATGTCCATTAAATAATAAAGAAATTGCCATTAATTCTACTTCTGTATCCTTTCCGACAATCACTTTACCGATTTCTCTTTTTAATTCTGTGATTTTTTCTATAAGAACCACTCTCTCATCCCCTTAGACGTGTATTAATTTTATAGTCTTATATATTTTATCAAATTTTTAAATATTTCCAAATATAAACAAAAAACCGCTCTATAAAGCGGTTTTGTCTACTATTAACTTCTTGGTTCTTTAAGGTACTGGTATAGTACATCTCCCCCTCGCTGACCAATTCCACGGAAATGTTTAAAATCTTTTCTTTTTACAAGAACCTCGCGAAATTCCATAAAATCCTCGTTCTTCACGTAATACTCTGATAGTTCACCTGTCATAAGTCTATTTAGAATGTCGGTTACATACTCTTCGTTCATTTCTTAGCACCACCTTTTCTATAATTATTTTATCGTATATTCATTTCTTAAAGTCAAATATCGCTTTCTTCTATTCTACTTATGGTAGCGTTTTCTATTCTTTTTACTATTTTCTTCACATATACCTGAAATATTCAGTGATAATTAACAAAATTGTCAAATAAAAGGCTTTACGAATGCCGAAAAGTAGTGCAAACTGTTATTTAACTGGTTTTATTATAGTTTTGTAGTAAAGGAGAGAGACTAAATGAAAAAAGCAGAAGTTGGGAATATCATAGAATTCCGTGGTGGTTTGCAAGGGATTGTTGAAAAGGTAAATGAAAATTCTGTAATAGTCGACCTAACATATATGGATAATTATCGTGATTTAGAATTAGATCAACGTACGGTTGTAAACCATAAAAACTATAAGGTAGTAAAAGAAAGCGCTTATTAATGGAAAAAAATCGTAAGAAAAGGCAGTTTATCCTGCCTTTTCTTTTTTTATTGCTCTGTTTAATTTGTCTGTTGATTTCCACTCCAGGCACGAGCGGTTCGCGGGCGTGCCGGGGAGCCTCCTCGTCGCTCACTCCTGCGGGGTCTCCCCTGCCCCGTACTCCCCGGAGGAGTCTTCGCGCCTTCCGCTCCAATCAACAGGTGTGTCAAATCAACATAAGTCTTTAATATAGCATTTTCATTAATCCCTTATTCTTTTCCCTTCCCTGCTTCAGTCGCAAGGTCTTTTAATGACTTTACTTTCCCATGAGGGTTTTGATCCTGTTTTCTAACTGTCCATTCCCTCTCTTGCTCACTTTTTGACTTACTCATCCCTATCACTCCTTTCTAGGTTATTTTTTTCTTATTTTTCTTTTCTTATCAGTCATTTTTGTGAATTCATTCATGTAAACATTTCCTTTGAAAATCATTTTTGCTACAATAACCTTTATTCACTCTTAAAGGAGATGCCACAAATGAAAAAACACAACCTAGACATACGGCTTATTGTCGGGTTACTTGTTGCCCATATCCTCATCAACTTTTCATTTCATGATAAAGCTATATTTTGGTATATATTTTCTGGCTCTTTACTGGTATTAATTGCCTATGCCACCCTCCAAGGTGATGTAGACGATGAAGTCCAGTTTATCAACTATTTCTTTTTTGGTGTAGTAAGTGGATTTGTACTCTACTTGGTTTTTTGGCTGGGCATTCAAGCAATGGAGTTGCTTCACCTTCCATTTGAAAATAGCCTAAATAAATTGTACAAGTTGTATGCACCTTCGTTATTTTGGCAGTACATTGCTTTAATATTAGTTGCTGCACCTGGAGAAGAGCTTTTCTGGCGTGGATTTATTCAGAAAAATTTAATGAAATATTTTCGTCCATTGGTAAGTATTGTAATAGCTGCATTACTTTATGCTTCTGTACACATCTATTCTGGTTCTTTTTTGTTAGTTTTAGCTGCTTTTCTATCAGGTCTTACCTGGGGATTCCTCTATTACTGGAAAAAAAGCATGCCGCTTATCATTGTTTCACATCTTGTCTTTGACATCATGATTTTTATTATTTTACCGCTTAAATAGTTAATTGCAGAAAGTAGAGGCTGACTCTGAAGTCAGCCTCTTTAATTTTTTTCAGCTGGTTTAAAAGGTTTCATCCAAAGTAAAACAAAAAAGGTCATACAAATATACCCGAATAAAGGATATAAATATGATAACAGAGTTCCATAATTCACAAGGCTGATAAGATAGGAAACGACAAAAATAGACGAAACAGATACCATTGTTGGGATGGCCATATATTGTTTCAGCTGTCGATCAAGGCCGAAAACATTCCCAATGACAGAAGTGAAGATCTCGCCGTAAATGACAAGGACAAAAACGCCATGGAGAAAGGGTGCTAAATTTTTCATAATAATGGCCATTGGAATTTCATATAGTTCAAGATTTGGAAGCATAATCAATGTTGAATGACTAGCAATTAAGATAAGAGTTAAGGCCATTCCCCCAAGAATCCCCCCCCATTTAATTGTCCAATCATCTTTTATTTCTGATGCAATCGGTACTAGAACTGCCTGAGCTAAGCCAAGATTCAAGGCTGTATACGAAAACGGTGCCACGACACTTTTCCACCCATCTTCTGCATGGGGTATATATAATAATTGATTTAAAAAATTAGGCATTTGAATGGAATAAGACATCAATATGAGACTAAAACAAATCATCAGTGGAACCACAAAACTATTCACTGCAAAAAGCCCCTTAGTTCCAATTAACATAACAATAATGGATAATGTGATCGTCAGAAACACACCCAGGTTTTTAGCAAGACCTAGCTGCTCTTCAAAAACAGCCCCTGCACCTGCAAGCATTACTGCGCTTACCCCTAGAAGCATAAAAAGCATAAATATGTTAATAACCCTACCCGGCCATTTGCCAAACAAGTACTCATTTAACTCTTGATATGATTTTGCGTTTATTTGTGCAGCTATTCTCATTAACTTAGACCCTAATGCAATAAAGAGATACCCGCTCATTAATATACTAATAAAGCCAAAGAATCCAAACCGTGAAAAAAACTCAACGATTTCCTTTCCAGTGGCGAACCCTGCTCCAATCACTGTTCCAACATAGACTGCCGCAATTTGAAAGGCTGCTGGCCAATTTTTCCTCACATCATCTCCCCCTTATCATCAATATATGAGTTAAGGGACAAACAAAGACGAGCTTTTTTCTGTAATTGGTAACCATTTCTATAAACAAATCACTTGAAAGTCAAAAAAGGTCAGAGTATACTATGCTCATAAAATCAAAGATAGTCAAAGTCAAACGATGATGTTAAACAACTATATATATTTTTAGGAGGTTATTTACTTATGCTTTGTCAAAAATGTAATATAAACCATGCAAATGTACAGTTAAATATGAATATCAATGGCCAACGTAAGGAAATAAAACTCTGTCAGGAATGCTATTTGAAGGAAAAGCAAACCTTAGGTTCTAGTTTTGGTTCACATATGAACTCGTTCCCTAGCTTTCCTTTTGAAAATCTGTTTATGAGTAACCACGTACCACAGGATTCTCAAATCAATGAACCATTTACAGCTCAACAAAAAGCTTCACATGGTGGATTTATCGATCAATTCGGCCGTAATCTAAGTAACATGGCGAAAGCAGGTCTTATAGACCCAGTTATCGGTCGAGAAGATGAAGTGAAACGTGTCATTGAAATTCTCAACAGAAGAAACAAAAACAACCCCGTATTAATCGGTGAACCTGGTGTAGGTAAGACAGCTATTGCTGAAGGTCTTGCCCTTCAGATTGCAGAAGGAGCTGTTCCAGGAAAACTGAAGAATAAAGAGGTCTATCTTTTAGATGTTGCCTCCCTTGTTTCCAATACTGGAATTCGTGGTCAGTTTGAAGAACGAATGAAAAAATTGATCACTGAATTACAAGAACGCAAAAATATTATTCTTTTTATCGATGAAATTCATTTGCTTGTCGGTGCAGGTTCTGCAGAAGGATCAATGGATGCAGGAAATATTTTGAAACCTGCATTAGCACGTGGGGAATTACAAGTAGTGGGTGCAACAACCCTCAAAGAATATCGCCAGATTGAAAAGGATTCAGCCCTAGAACGCCGCTTCCAGCCGGTTCATGTTCTTGAACCAACAGCAGAGGCTGCTGTGGAAATTCTAAAAGGAATTCAAAAGAAGTACGAGGATTATCATGAAGTGGTATTTTCTGATGAAGCCATCCATGCATGTGTCCAATTGTCACAGCGCTATATCCAAGATCGCTTCCTACCAGATAAGGCCATCGATTTACTTGATGAAGCTGGTTCAAAATTAAATTTAAACTCTGATTATAAAAGTACTGAACAAATTGAGGCCCGCTTAAAAGAGATTGCAGCTGCCAAGGAAGAAGCCCTTAAAAAGGAACTATATGAAGCTGCAGCTAAACTCCGTGATGAAGAGTCACAGCTTGAGAAATCATTAAATACAGATACAAGCTCTGAAAGACCGGTTGTTCAGGTTTCACATATTCAAGAAATTATTGAACAAAAAACAGGGATTCCAGTTGGAAAACTGCAACAAGAAGAACAGTGTAAGATGAAGGATTTAGAAGCAAATTTAAATCATAAAGTCATTGGGCAGGAAAAGGCCGTAAAAAAAGTAGCAAAAGCGATTAGACGCAGCCGTGCTGGCTTAAAATCCAAGAATCGTCCGATTGGATCTTTTCTTTTCGTCGGTCCTACTGGTGTAGGAAAAACGGAACTATCTAAAATACTGGCTGAAGAACTATTTGGTACGAAAGATGCCATGATTCGTCTGGATATGAGTGAGTATATGGAAAAACACAGTGTATCAAAATTAATTGGTTCACCTCCTGGTTATGTTGGTCATGATGAGGCAGGACAGCTTACCGAAAAAGTACGTAGAAATCCTTATAATATTATTTTGTTAGATGAGATTGAAAAGGCACATCCTGATGTTCAACATATGTTCTTACAGATTCTTGAGGATGGTCGTCTTACAGATAGCCAAGGAAGAATTGTAAGCTTTAAGGACACAGTCATCATCATGACAAGTAATGCGGGTGTCGGTCATAAATCAATCCACGTTGGTTTTAGTACAAATGAGGCAGTTGAAGAAGCCAACATTCTTGACTCTTTGGGTAGCTTCTTTAAACCGGAATTCCTAAATCGCTTTGATAATATCATTGAATTTAACGCATTAGACAGTGAAAATATCTTATATATCGTTGATTTAATGATAAAGGAATTACAAGAAACATTATCTGAACAAAATATTGAGTTACACATTACGTCAGAAGCTAAAGAAAAGTTAGCTGAGCTTGGTTACCATCCTGCTTTCGGTGCACGCCCACTCCGCAGGGTCATTCAGGAACAACTTGAAGATACCATTGCTGACTTTATCCTTGAACAGCCAGATGCTAATAAGTTACAAGCCATTTTAGAAAATGGCCAATTAAAAGTCGTTTCTGACATGGTTCTAGTTCAATAAAAGGATGAAAGAGGTTGACTGAGTCAACCTCTTTCATTTATTTCTTATAGTTTTTTATCCTCAATAGAATTGAGCCAATTCTCAATCTCACCAACTACTGATTCTACACAGCCGTTTTCAAATGGAGAAATGAGGTTTGCTGCTTCCACTAACTTGGTAAATGACATACTTCCACCAAGCTTACATAGATTCACATAATCATTCCAAGCCTCTTCTTGATTTTCTCTTGAACGTTTCCAAAATTGGAAGGCACAAATTTGTGCAAGCGTGTAATCTATATAATAAAATGGAGAATTGTATATATGGCTTTGACGCTGCCAGAAACAGCCGTTTTCTAAGTATTCATTCCCATCGTAATCCTTATGTGGTAAGTATTTTTTCTCAATCTCACGCCACTGAAGATTACGTTCCTTTGGTGTTGCGGTTGGATTTTCATATATCCAATGCTGGAATTCATCAACAGATACACCATATGGGAGGAATAATAGGGCTTCACTTAAATGGGAGAACTTATATTTATCCGTATCTTCCTTGAAGAACAGCTCCATCCATGGCCATGTAAAGAATTCCATACTCATGGAATGAATTTCACATGCTTCATAGGTAGGCCAATAGTATTCTGGAATCTCAAAGTGACGACTAGAATAAACTTGGAAAGCATGCCCAGCTTCATGCGTTAAGACATCAATATCACCTGATGTGCCATTAAAATTAGAAAAAATAAATGGTGCTTTATTATTTTCAATAAATGTACAGTAACCGCCAGCAGCTTTTCCTTTTTTGGCTACTAGATCCATAAGGTTATTGTCTTGCATGAAACGGAAGAATGATCCCGTTTCCTCTGAAAGTTCTTCGTACATTTTCTGTCCGTTTTCAATGATCCATTCAGGACTGCCTTTTGGAACCGCGTTTCCTGTTTTAAAAATAAATCCCTCATCGTAATATTTCAATTGGTCAAGACCAATTCTCTCTTGTTGACGAGCTTTTAGTTTTGTAGCTATTGGAACAATAAAATCCTTCACCTGCTGACGGAAATTCGCTACCATTTCTGCATTGTAGTCTGTTCTCATCATTCGATAATAAGCTAACTCTACAAAGTTATTGTATCCAAGCTTCTGAGCAATCTCGGTTCTTACTTTTACAAGATCATCGAAAATTCGATCAAGCTCTGCCTGATGTTCTGCTAAGAACCCAAACCTTGCCTCATTTGCCCGTTTCCTCATATCTCTATCTGTCGACTCAGTAAATGGTTGTAATTGTGTTAAAGTCCTCTCTTCACCTTCAAAATCAATCTTTGCTGATGCAATTAGCTTTGTATATTCTGTTGATAAGCGATTTTCCTTTTGAAGTAATGGGACAATTTCTGGCTTAAATGTCTTAAGCTGACCTTCTGCAAGAGCAAAAAGCTGCTTGCCCCACTTTTCCTCTAATTCACGGCGAAATGTTGATTCTACCAATGCTTGATAATACTTTGTAGCTAGACCTTCAACCTCAGGCTGAATTTCATCCATATAGTCTTGTTCTTGCTTGTAAAACTCATCGTTTGTATCAATGGAATGACGAATGTAACATAAGTTGAACATGGTTCCAATGTCATTTCTAAGTGCATTAATTTCATGCATAGCCTCACTCTGTTCCTCAACTGAAGCTGCACTTTTAAAACGCTCCAGTAACGCATCGAATGTAACAGTTACTTCTTCTAAATTTGGGCGTACGTATGTATAGTTTTCAAAGCTCATTAAACATCCCCCTTATCTTGTTTTCTGCATATATTTCTTCGACACTCTACCATCATATTCCTTTTACAAAAAAAATACGACCTTTTGGCCGTATTAAAATTTACCTGCAGGTATACCTAATTTTTTTAATAGATCAATCGCTTCCGACTTTTCCGAATCAGTTAGACTAGACATGAGCTGATCAATTTGATTTGCATGCTCTGGGAAAATGTCTTGAATAAATGCTCTTCCTTCTTCCGTAATTTGAGCATAAGTGACCCTTCGATCCTTTGGACAAGCAATTCTTTTTAACATTCCTTTTTGCTCCAGCTTATCCACTACATAAGTAATACTCCCGCTAGCTAGCAAAATTTTCCCTCCAATTTGCTGCATGGGCTGGTCTCCCTTATGATAAAGAAGCTCTAAAACAGCAAACTCAGTAGGGTTTAAACCGCTTGCTTGAATCACTTTATTTACATGTTCATTAATCGCTTTATATGCTCGTGAAAGGACAATAAATAACTTTAATGATTTTGCTACTGAATCATTCTCCATAAAAACTCATCCTTTAGATTTGTTTTAAAAATTATCTTGATTTCAAAATTATTATAAAAAAGTTTTTTACTTATGTCAATTTGCATGTAAATGAAAAACGAGACACAACTTGGTTTCGTCTACATCGTTTATACAATTGTTTCTTTATTGATAATCCTATATTGTATCTCATTAATAAGTTTATTTAACCGCTCATCCCTGTCTTCGGGTGCGATCTTCTTTTGGAAAACTGAATACAGAGTAATATCTCTTAATTGAAGAAAGAGAGGTAAATGTTCCTCCCATCTTTCCGGTAAGGGATTACATTCCTTATATCCTTCAGTAAAGTGAGTTAGAAATCGATGAGCAAATTCAGTTTTTTCCTGTTTATTCGAATTACGTAGCCCATTAAAAATGGAATAATAAAGCGGGATGGCAATATCTGATGTAAACCAATGGTAGCTGCAATCATCAAAATCAAACACATGGACATTCTTGCCATCATAAAAGAAATTACCGGAATGGATGTCTGTATGGATTAAACCGAAGTTATCTTTCGTTTGAGGAAGTTCCCATAGCTCTTTCATTAGGACATTAGTATTCTTAATAATTTCCGGTTCGTCTGGAAAATACGTTTTTACATCAATGAGTTCTTCTTCATGCCAAAAAGGGCGCAATTTCAATCCTTTTTTCGGTTGATAATGCTTTGTCACTGCATGCATATGTCCCGTTACTCTACCCCAGGCATAAACTAATTCGTTATTGTATTGATCAGAATTGATTTTAACAGGAAATCCCTCAGCCTTGGTGTATAGACAAGCATAAAAACAGGACCCATCCGCTGCCTCCAAGGATTCTATTAATTGTCCCTTTTTGGAAGGAAATACTTTTGGACAATGAACACCATGTTCGTTCAAGTAGTTCATCCAATCTAGCTCTGCTTCTATTTCACCTAAAGAGCGGTGTGAACTATGGGTAATCCTCAAGACAAATGGTTGGTCATTGCGATACACTTCAAATACATAATTCTCAAAGTCTCCCAATTTCTTTACTCTTAATTCTAATTCAAACCTAGTTAAAAATTGATTTAAAACTTCTTCAGTAAACAATACTTCAACAGACTTTTCCATAAATCCCCCTATGAAACAATTATTCTTTCATTATAGTTTAAAAATTCCAAAATCAGAAATAAATATTTCTTATTCTTGGCAATCGGTAGTAAGATATGGATAGAAAACTATTTGCACTTTTTACAAAGAAGGGATGTCAATGAGTCAGCAAGCTGCTTTACCCGTTAAAACGCCAAAAGCCTCAGAGTCTACCATGTTTAAAATTCTCTTTATCATCGGGCTATGTCATTTATTAAATGATGCGATTCAGGCTGTTATACCAGCTATGTTTCCGATATTAGAGAAGTCGATGGGGTTAAGCTTCACCCAGCTAGGGATCATTGCTTTTTCATTAAATATGGTCTCCTCTGTCATGCAGCCACTAGTCGGGTTCGTAACTGACAAAAAGCCTATGCCATTTGCTTTGCCAATAGGACTTACTTTTACTTTAGTTGGAATACTTGGATTAGGATTTGCTTCAAATTTTGTTTGGATTGTCTTAGCTGTTGTCTTGATTGGTCTCGGTTCAGCCGTGTTTCACCCTGAAGGCTCTAGGGTTGCCTATATGGCTGCAGGGAATCGCCGAGGTCTTGCTCAATCAATTTATCAAGTCGGCGGAAATACTGGTCAGGCATTGGCCCCACTTATTACAGCGCTTATTCTAGTCCCACTGGGACAGAGGGGTGCATCTTGGTTTACCATTGTTGCTGCTCTTGCTGTGATTTTATTGATTTATATTGCAGGTTGGTATAATCAGAGACTAAACCAATCTCCTAAAACAGCAAAAGGTAAAAGAACAGGTATGGATCAAAAAGTCGGGTTGTCCAAAGAAGTTAAAAATACAATCGTCTTTATCCTGTTACTTATCTTTGCTAGGACTTGGTACACATCCGGAATGACCAATTTCTATACATTTTATGCAATTAAAGAGTATGGACTTACCATTAAACAGTCTCAGCTTTTCTTATTTGCCTTTCTCGTATCGGGTGCAATTGGGACATTCTTTGGAGGTCCGCTTTCTGACCGTTTTGGAAAGAAACAGATTATTTCCTTTTCCATGCTGGCAACTGTTCCTTTTTCGTTTCTCATTCCTTATGTACCTCCAACAATTGCCTTTATCTTTTTGATTTTTACCGGATTTATTTTAATGACTAGTTTTTCTGTGACAGTTGTCTATGCACAAGAATTAGTTCCTGGAAAGATTGGGACAATGTCTGGTTTAACTGTAGGACTTGCATTTGGCATGGGGGCAATTGGTTCAGTGGGGTTAGGATACCTTGCTGACTGGATTGGTTTACAATCAATGATTACATGGCTAGGGGTACTCCCCTTACTCGGTTTAATCGCTTTTTTACTTCCATCTGATCAGAAGGTGTGGGAATGGAATCAAATAAAGTAAGGATAGGCTAATGCCTATCCTTACTTTATTTCTTGAATTCTTTTGTACAATTCAGCTTTTTCTTCATCTGTTAGCATTCTTTCTGCCATTGGGAATAGTACATTTTCTTCTTTAGAGAAATGCTCGGTTAAGATGAAATAGGCATTTTGGATTAACTCAGCTAACCTTTTCTTTTCTTCAGTAGATGCTTCTGTAACTTCTGCATTTGTTAGAAAAGAACCGATATTGGTTTTCGCTTGATCATGTTCATACTCCATTACCGCAATAGGTCCTGAGGTTGTTCCAATATAGGTTCCCATCATTGGGAAAAGGACGCCTTCTTCTCTTTCTGAATGTGAGTCTAAAGCTGCCTTAAAGGCTTTCACTTGCTCAATTAATTCAATAAAATCTTCTTCAACATTCAACTCTTGGTCAATGTTTTGTGTTAAAGTGTATAGCTTCTCTAATTGTTCTAATAATGGAGGATGTTCACTTTTAAGTTGTTTTAATCCTTCACTTAATTCAGCTTGGGGCATACCGCCAAACCCACTCATGCAACCACTCATTATCATTCACCTCTATTGTAATTTGTGTCCTAAGTATAAAATTAACTATGAATTAATGTAGTGACAGAGGTCACATCTCTGAAAAAGAAGCGGATAGTTGTCGTATTTTTGTCATTTTTATGAAACCGCTTTAATTTTTTTGAAAATTTAACATTTATCACACAAAAATTGTTTGAAAGTTTCATATAATGAAGATAGAACATGAAAGGGAGGTCAAAAATACATGAAAACCCCAAATTACCATGACTTTTATCAAAAGGCATTAATCCCAATCGGTTTTAACGATTTAAAGGCACTAAAGGAATCTGATGCTACCATCCCTAATTCTCCTTATACACATTGGCTTATTGCTGTAGAAGGGGTACAACTCCCACAACCTACCATTTACTATAATTGGAAAGTTAGCATATATCCCGCTGATTGTGACGGTGATTTCAATTGGAGAAAGCCTTATTATTGTTCAGAGAATATAGAGTTCATGGATCATGCAAACCAACTAGCTTCTTCATTCGTTGCTTCAGGAAAGAAAGATGAGCTATCCTCCTCAACCCTACTAGAGAAAATTAGCTAAGCCTCTAACATACCAACCTTCTGCTTTACCTCTTTTTTACCCCCACTTGTGAAAAAACCTACATATAGTGATATTAAAGATATTTCTATTTTAATAGTCATGCATATGGCAGTTATTTTTAAAGCCTAAGCATGTTTTCTAGCAGGAATCCAATACGGTAAATTAGACTGGCTTCTACGTTACCCGTTCCCCTTTCTCATCACCTCTTCGGTCACCTAAGACTGGCTACTTAATAATAATAATAGAAAATCAACGACAGCACTTTGTGTTCTCGGATACCGAATAAAAAAAGTGTTGTTCACGGCAAGCCGCAAACAACACTTTTTCTATTATTCTATGCAAGTCTAAATACTATTCCATGTCCACCCTTTGGATACTCCCATTTGATGTTTTGGTAAGGACAGCCTATTCGGCAGCTTCCGCATTCATGACAACCCTCGTAGCCCACCTGCATCCTTGTTCCTTCCCACTTATACACCTCTGCTGGGCAAAATACTGTGCAAATTTTATCGGGACATTGTGTCATACATACATCATGATCAAGTACGGTTAAATGAGACTTCGTGTCACACTTAAAACGGAGAAGATACTGTTTTTCTTCAATATTCTTCGTTGACATTATTTCACCGCCTTCCAAGCACGATAAATATCTTGCAATACTCGAATCGTTCCTCTTTCAGAAGTGACACTCTTCATAATCTGCTTTTGCTTTTCACGTTTTGGTGTTCCATCTACCGTAAAGAATTTGCTCATGGCTTTATTCATCATTGGAACATATTCATTGAAGTATTGTGGATACTTTTCAAATGTATGTGCAGCATCTTTATATTTCTCTAAATCTTTTATGATAAAGCTATCATATAACTTCTCACGATAGAGGTTTAAGCTGGACTCTGAATAGTCGCCTCGATGTTTCGCTTCTATTACCGTTTCAGCCGCTAACATGCCTGAATGCATGGCCATATTCGAACCTTCACGGTGGATGGCATTAACAAGCTGAGCAGCATCACCGATCACAACTACTCCATTTCCAGCAACCTTAGGAACCGAACGATATCCGCCTTCTGGAATGAGATGGGCAAGATACTCTGCGGATTCTCCACCTGCAATTAATGGTTTTACCATAGGGTGTGTTTTCAAGTAATCAAGCAGCTCATACGGCTTTAATTTGGCTTTAATCATACTGGAAAGAGTAGTACCTACTCCAATGTTAATACTTTCTTTATTGGTGTAAATAAAAGCTGTTCCGAGGTTACCTTTTGTTGAATCCCCAAATACCTCTATGGTACAGCCTTGGTTATCTTCCAAATTAAAACGATCATTGATCTTTTCCTTGGATAAATTAACCACTTCCATAACAGTTAATGCCACTTCATCTGGTCGAAATTCTTTATGGAAGCCTAACTGTTTAGATAAGAGTGAGTTTACTCCGTCTGCAAGTACAACGACGTCGGCATATACCTCTCCATCTGGGCGGTCCGTTCGCACACCTACTACTTTTCCATTTTCAACAATACATTCGGTAACCACCGTTTCGTTGATTAGGAGCGCTCCGGCCTCGACTGCTTTTTGCGCGAACCATTGGTCAAACTGTGCTCGGAGAACAGTGAAGTTATTATAAGGTTCTACGGCCCACTCAAGACCTTTATAGCCGAAGGAAACAACAGATTCTTTATCCATCATCCAAAAGCGCTGTTCAATCACGGGTCTCTCAAGAGGTGCTTCCTTCCAAAATTCAGGAATCAACTCTTCCATTTGCTTTCGATATAACACTCCGCCCATTACGTTTTTGGCACCAGGATATTCTCCTCTTTCGATAAGCAAAACGTTTAATCCATTTTTCGCACAAGTCAGAGCACAGGAAGTTCCTGCAGGACCCGCACCAACGACAATCACATCAAATTTCTCAGGCATAGCTTACAACACCGCCTTTTTCTGATCTGAGCTGCTTAAATTGCTCGATTAGTTTAGGTAGAACTTCCATTGCATCTCCAACAATTCCATATGTTGCAACATCAAAAATGGGTGCATTTGGATCTTTGTTGATAGCAATGATGAACTCGGAGTTTTTCATACCAACTACATGTTGAATTGCTCCTGAAATACCAATAGCAAAATAAATCTTCGGAGTCACCGTTTCTCCCGTTTGACCAACTTGCTGTTCGTGCGGTAGCCATCCAGCTTCTACAACATCACGAGTACCGCCGACACTTGCCCCTATTGTTTCTGCTAACTCGTGAATCAGCTGGAAATTTTGAAAATCTCCCATGCCTTTTCCACCACATACTATGACATGTGCCTCTGCTAAATTAGCTTTTTTTGTTACGTCATTCACAATTTGGAGTACTTTTGTCCGCATATCTTCTTCTTGCAGTGAAATTTTTTCTTCAATGACTTTACCAAGACGGTCTGGATCTGGCGCTAGTGCCTTCATTACTTTCGGTCGAACAGTGGCCATTTGTGGTCGATGCTTTTTACATAAGATGGTGGCCATGATATTTCCACCGAATGCTGGTCTGCTTGCTTCTAGCAATCTATTATCGGTATCCACATCCAACATCGTAGTATCCGCTGTTAAGCCTGTAGATAAATCGGTTGCTACCGCACTTGCTAAATCCTTTCCATTTGGTGTTGCTCCGTAAAGGATAATCTCTGGCATATATTTTTGAGCCAGCAGCATAACACCCCTCATATAAGATTCAGTCCGATAATCTTTCATTACCGGATGATCGATGACATACACCTCATCAGCACCATAGGCTATTACCTGATTTGCTAATGGTTTAATTTCACTTCCTAATAAGAATCCTGCTAAGGGAACTTGCAGTTTATCTGCCAGCTTTCTGCCGGCTCCAAGCAATTCAAGTGAAACGCCTTCTATTTTACCTTCGTTTTGTTCTATAAAGACCCAGACTCCACGATAATCGTCTAGATTCATGTAAACCCCTCCTTGCGGCAACTGATTAATCTTTGTTATTTTGATGACTGGATTGTTAACAGGTCTTTTTTCTCTGATAACAATTCCATGAGCTGCTTCACTTGCTCATCAGCAGTACCCTCAAGTTTTTTACCACCCTCTGGTCGTGGAGGTGTAAACATCTTACCTACAATGGTCGGTGAACCCTTAAGTCCTAATTGAGAACGTTCAACATTCTCTAGATCACTTACTGCCCAGATAATAGGTTCATATCTAGCTGCACTAATCATGTTCGGCATTGGGGAATAGTCGATATCATTTATTTCTTTTTCAACTGTTAATAAGCAAGGTAGCTCAGACTGAATGAGTTCATATCCGTTGGTTAATTTCCGTTTGATTAAAATGGTTTTCTCCGCTTGATTAACTTCCGTAACTTCAATTACATTTGTAACTGGTGGAATATCCATCCTTCTTGCGATTCCTGGTCCAACTTGCCCTGTATCTCCGTCGATAGCATGTTTCCCACAAATCACTAAATCAACTGGAAGATCCTTCCCGATTCTTTCTAATGCTTTAGATAAGGCATAGCTTGTTGCAAGTGTATCTGCACCCGCAAAGGCACGGTCAGAAATCAAATAGCCTCTATCTGCACCTATTTCAATACTCTTTTTAATTACAGCCGTTGCTTGCGGTGGTCCCATTGACAAAACAGATATGGTACCTCCCGTTTTTCCCTTAATTTTCACAGCCTCTTGAACAGCATGTGCATCGTAAGGATTCAAAATAGCTGGAGCACTTCGGCGGTCGAGTGTGTTTGTTTTAGGATTGATTTTAATGATTTTTGTATCAGGTACTTGTTTGACACATACGACAATGTGCATGTAGGACTTTCCCTCCTCCATATAGTCTAAGATTGGTGAAAGCGTTTGCTTCCTTTGGTTATAAAAAATGCTTTTATTAACGATATATGAACCGTAACACAAGCATAGTACCAAACAATGATGGTTTTCTTTTTTTTCTTACAAAGATTATTGAGACTACGGATAAACTAAATAAGCATGACAAACTTGAGTAGATTCTAGGGAGTAGGATTAAAATAACAAAAAAAGTTGAAGTAATGACAAATTGTGGTAAGATATGTAGTTAATCATGATGTGAGATTGTATAAATATAGCACTAATATAACTATATGAAATATTGGGATATAAACAATGATAAAAATCACAGTACTGTCTAAAATTGTAGATTTTATGATTATAAGGAAGGAGGAAAGAAATGAAGGAGGTTATTTTTGGGAGTGTACTCTCTGCTTTATCAACAGGAGTTGGAGCGTTACTGATCTTATTTATTCATCATTCTATTACACATCGATGGAAGGACGTATTGTTAGCATTTAGTGCAGGCATTATGATGGCAGCTTCTACTATTGGTTTGATTCCGGAAGCCCTCAAATACGGAGGATTTATATCACTTTTTGTCGGTGTTTGGTTAGGGGTAGGTGTACTAACTCTCTTGGAAAAAAATATTCCCATATTGACTTACAACATAGTAAAAAGGGAATTCATTTTGATGAAAAAGCTTTGTTAATTATCGCTGCCATTACTTTACATAATATCCCTGAGGGTCTATCTGTTGGTGTTAGTTATGCATCTACAGAAGGAGATACTGGAAATTTAATCGCATTAGCAATCGGTTTTCAAAATGCTCCAGAAGGCCTTCTTGTCGCTCTCTTTTTAATTAACCAGCAAATTAGTAAATGGAAGGCCTTCTTTATAGCGACCTTAACAGGTGCAATTGAAATTGTAACTTCATTATTAGGGTATTTTTTAACTTCATTTGTTCAAGGCCTTGTTCCATACGGCCTATCTTTTGCGGCAGGTGCGATGTTATATATCATTTATAAAGAATTAATTCCCGAAAGTCATGGAGACGGAAATGAGCGGGTATCAACCTATGCGTTTATAATGGGGCTTTTAATTATGGTGTTAATAATTAATATTTTTTAATAGGACAAGCATTTTTCAATGTATTTATACGCTGTTTTGTACCTCTCAAATTCCATTTAGACTAATACTTTAGGCCAAATCATAATCATTTGTTTAAAAGCAATTTTAACTTCTTCATTTGGCCTGGAAGCTTGTCCCATTACCCTATGGTAATCATTAATTAATTCATCTAGCTCCTGACTGTATTTAATTGTTTCCTCACTTGTATAGCCCAACGTGTTTGCGCAATTTATCATTAATTCCCTTTTGACCCTTATCTGTTCAATCATATCATTTTGATTAATACTATCCTTGTACAATGTTATCCTCCTACTCATTACCCTGTTACTGTAATTGACTAATAAAGTTGACTACTTGAAGAATTATGACAAGAATTTCTTTAAAAGTAAATACATTCGCAAAAGTAGACAAAACATTCTATTTCTTTCGTTTTTCGACAAATTCCTTCGTTTTTTTCAAGCTTTTACGACAATTGTCTCCGCCTTCCTTCGATTGCATTATGACAAATTTTACCTTACGCAAATAGGAAGGAAAATGATTGAATAAGTTTCTTTTATTTTGATTGGATTATTAAGCTAATGATAAAATTTTTCCAAAATACTTCCAACTCCGAAAAATGAATTCAAAAATAGATAAAAAAACTGACTGCATTGCTGCAGCCAGTTTTCCTTTTTTATTGGTTTACTTCTTCTTTTTCGTAAATAGGAACCCAGCCTTCGGTTGTAACAAAAATTCTTACTGCAACAACCTTTCTGTCTTCTTCAAGGGTAAAATAATGTCTTGTATTTTCTGGTACAGAGATCAAATCACCAGGATTTAAATGAACTTCAAAAAACTCTCCATCTTTACCTTGAATAACAAATACCCCGTGACCACTTACAATAAAACGAACTTCATCATCTGTATGATGGTGCTCGTTTTTAAAATTAGTAAGTAATACGTCAAGATTTGGAGTGTTTTCAGATAATGAGATCACATCTTGTGCTTTATACCCACGTCTCTCAGAAATATCTTCAATCTCTGCTGCGAAAGTGTTTAAAATTTCTTCTTTTTCTTCATCGCTTAAAAGGTATTTTTCTACTAACGATTCTGGAAGCTTGTCAATATCCCAGTTTTCATAAATAACTTCCTGACTTTCTAGGAAGCTTGCAACTGCCTCCTGCTCGTGAATTTGATCTTCTTTCTTTTGAAATGTAATATATGCCATTATAAATCAGCCTCTCTTCTTTTTTAATATTAAGCCATATGCGCAATGAATTTTATTAGTTCATTTAAACTTGTCTGTTGATTTGCGCTCCAGGTGCTTCGCTTTCCGCGGGGCGTTCCGGGAGCCTCCTCGTCGCTCACTCCTGCGGGGTCTCCCGTGACCGCTAATCCCGCAGGAGTCTTCGCACCTTCCGCTCCAATCAACAGGTGTGTAAATTTAACATACGTTCTTTAACAGATCATTCTCTTTTAAACTACTTTAAATAATTGGTATGGTTTATGTTCTAGTAACCGCAGTTGGTAGCGGAATAGAAATTCTGACGCTTCTAGGATTTTTTTTGCCTCAAATGCATTCCGTCCCCACACTGTGATTCCATGGTTTCGAATTAGTACAGCACCGCTGTCTTCGGAGACATGTTCTGAAAATTTATTTGCAAGTGTAGGAATGTGTGCATAATTTCTTATAATAGGTATCTTTAAAACAGCATCCTCTTCCCACTTATCAAAAGCCTTAATTAACTCTTGACCCTTAAAGGTAACTTCTCCATGATCACCATAGACCTCTGAAATCACATTATTATCAATGGTATGAACATGAAGACTACAACCAGCATTTGTCTTGCGATAAATCTCCACATGAAGAAGTGTCTCTGCTGACGGTTTTAAATGAGTCTCTTCTACCGGACGACCAAATTCATCCACTAATAAAAAATCTTCTGAAGTCCGCTTACGTTTATCTTTTCCGCTGGCTGTTACCAAAAATTGAAGCGGATGATCACTCACTTTAATGGCAAGGTTTCCACTTGTCCCCATAAACCAATCTCTCTCTGCCAATTCATCCTTAATATCGGCTAATTCTGCCCATCTTTCCTTTAACATGTTAGCTCACCCACCTCAATTCTTTTATTTATTTCCTCGATACAATCGAAGAAAGTATGAAACCCTTGATGGTTAATACCCCACTCCACACATTTTTCCTGAAGTAAATCCCTTGCTAACACAAAGTCAGCATGTTTAGCAGCCTCTAGGTCGGTCACAGAGTCGCCTATTACGATTTTAAAACTCCCCATTGGATTGTTCAGTTTCCGCATAATACTAGGCTTACAGCAACCACAATCATTGTTACAAGAGGAATCGCATTCATGTGGCCAAAGTATATTAATTGTTTCTTCAGAAAAATCAGAATGATTACAATACACTCCATCAAAAGGAGCGTATTCTGCTAAAATCGGATGGACAAAAAAATCTATACCGCCACTAACAATATAGAGGGGAATTCCCTTTTCACGAACATACCCTACAAACTCCTTAAAGCCTGGTCGGATTTTTGCATTTTCAATTGCAAATTCAGTTATTTCTTTCTTCTTATTACTAGGCAATAAGGAAAATAATTTCCCCACACCCTCATTCACTGAAATCTGACGAGAAAGAATTAAATCCTTGATTTCCACCCATTCAGGAGGAGCAAATTGTTTCATTATAGCAATGATGTTATCACTTTCTGTAATGGTTCCATCAAAATCACAATAAATAACCGGCTTTGTCATTTAGACCGTCACCTCGGCATTTCCCCAAAGCTGAAGTGCCTTATTAAGTTCAGGGTACTGCTCCGCTCCTACTGAGAGTGTGTTTCCCTGAAGAATGGCATCCACTGCTTGTCGGAAGGCAAGGCCACCTCCACGAGCACCGTTTGGATGCCCATGAACGCCACCACCTGCATTTATTACGGAGTCAATTCCAAAGTCACGAATTAACAAGGATACCAACCCTGGATGTATTCCCGCTGATGGCACTGGAAAAGCTTTTTTATAAACATCCTCTTTCGTCAATTCAGTTGCAATCGAAAGTGCAGATGTTTTTTCTAATGCCACCGTTCCATATGGAGATGGGAACAGTGATAAATCAGCACCTGCATAACGTAAAAGCTTTCCAAGGAGCAAAGAATGGGAAAAGCCATATTGGGATGAAGAAGTTAATGCGCCGCTTACTGCTGGATGTGCCATTAAAGGCAACCCAATTTCATTGTCCTCTCTTAATTCTTGCAGGACATCTAATCCATAGGAGAAGACATTAAATAATAGTAAGTCTGCTCCAAGCTCAGCTGCTTTTTTTGCCTTCTCCTTAAGTTGTGAGGATCTCCCAGTCAGGTTTACTGCGTACAGCGTTCTATGACCAGTTTCGTCTAGAACTTCATTTAACACTTGTTTTCCCGCGGTAATTCTTTTTTCAAAAGGTGTTAATTCATTTTCAAAGAGAATCTCATCATCTTTGACTAAATCAACACCACCAAGAGCTTGCTGCTTTAACTGCTCTACCAAAAAGTGTATGTCCTTACCAAGTACGCCTTTAAAGATGCTCATCACTAATGGTCTTTCATATACGTTTATTTTCTCTCGAATTCCATCGATACCGAATCTTGGTCCAGGAAAATGACTCTTTAAGCGACCATCAAACTGCAAATCTAGTAATTTTATTTTTCCATCCAAGGACAGTTTTCCGAAAACAGTAGTTAATATCGCTGGCAAGTCAGTAGAGAAATTAATGGTTGGATAGGCAATCCGAATGATTGCTAGACCGTCTCTTTCAGAGTCTTTCCCTTCAATGGAAACGACTCTGCCCTTATGCTTACGTAATTGGTTCTGCTCAAGCTCAGGAAGATTCGTCCAAGAACCAACAGTTAATCCAAGAGCAATTTCCTCTGCTTTTTTCTCCGGATTTTTTTCATCATGAACAAGATATGTTGCAATTATTTCAGACATTTTTCCAACTTCCCTTCTAAAATGCAAAAAAACCCCTTCGAAAAGAAGAGGTTAGCATCACAAACTAACATCTTCTCATCTTTCAGCCAGATTGCTGCAAGATTTAGCACCGTGCTTAACTTTTGGTTAAGTCGGTTGCCGGGCTTCATAGGGCTTTTCCCTCCACCTGCTCTTGATAAGAAAACGATTCGTATTTATTCACATTTATAAGTTGTTAAACTTTATTTTGGATTATCGCAAGAAAAAAAACATTTGTCAACTTATTTTTTGAACATTTCTAAACAACTAATTCTTCTGACAGCTTCAGCTAACCGTTCTTCGGATGATAATAAGCCTACTCGAACAAAGCCTTCTCCAAATTCACCAAAACCAATACCTGGTGCGACCATTATATGTGCTTGATCAAGTAGAATTTCAGCAAATTGTCCAGATGTGTACCCAACAGGCACCTTAAGCCATGCAAAAAAGGATCCCTTTGGTGCGGTTACATCCCAACCTATCGACCGAAGTCCGTTAATTAATACATTACGTCTTCGCTCATATAGTTCATTCAATTCTCTAACACATTCTTGTGATGCAGTTAAAGCTGTAGCTGCCGCTTCTTGAACAGCTCCGAACAAACTTACATACAGATGATCCTGTAGGAGTTCAATGGCTGAAATCACACTTTCATTCCCTACAGCAAATCCTACACGCCAGCCAGCCATATTGTAGGTTTTAGATAAAGTATAAATTTCGATTCCTACTTCTTTAGCCCCTTCGGTTTCTAGGAAGCTTATAGGTCTCTGACCGTCGAAACCAATGGCACCGTAAGCAAAATCGTGAACAACGCAAATATTTTGATCGTTTGCCAGTTTCACTGTTTCTTTAAAAAATTCTTCAGTGGCAACAGCACCGGTAGGATTATTTGGGTAATTCAAAAACATGACCTTTGCTTTTACTAACGATTCGGAAGAAAGTTCGTTGTAGTCAGGTAAAAATGCATTTTCCTCCCTCAATGGCATTGTAACCATTTCCGCTTTTGCCAGAGCCACACCTGACCAATAATCTGGATAACCGGGATCTGGCACAAGGATGGTATCCCCTGGATTCAACAAGCACTGTGGAATCTCTACAAGCCCTGCTTTTCCGCCAAAAAGAATAGCCACTTCCTTATCAGGATTGATCGTTACTCCATACTCTCTCAAGTAAAAATCAGCTGCTGCCTGTTTTAAATATCTATGCCCCTGAAACGGAGAATATTTGTGATTGATGGGATTAGCGGCCGCCTCCTGTAATTTTGACACGATATGCTCAGGCGTTGGCTGATCTGGATTTCCTTGTCCTAAATTTATAACGTCATGCCCTTCGGCAATATACTCTCCAACCTTCTTTACAAGGCCTGCAAAAAATTGTTTTGGCAGACTAGTTAAAAGCTCTGATGGTGGAAATTGTTTCATCACTCTCTCACCTGCTTATTCATTACAAATTTTTGTTGAAATTCTAGTCACAAATGATATAACTTTTATAACAGCTTGTAAAGAAAAAATTCTGATTTTTCGAACCGGAGGGAAAATTCTTTGAAATTAAACATATCTTGTCTACAAATGGATATCGCCTTTGGTAATCCATATGAAAACTATCATTCTGCTGAAAGACTGATTGAAAAAGCAATGGAAACTAAGCCTGACATTCTCGTCTTACCTGAACTCTGGACCACCGGATATGACCTAACACGACTTGATGAAATTGCAGATGACCAAGCGAAACAAACGATTCAGTTTCTACAGGAGGCAGCAAAAAAATACCAAGTTCATTTCGTTGGAGGATCTGTTGCAAACCGCAATGATAGCGGAGTAAAAAATACTTTGATTATCATAAACAAAGAAGGCCAGTTGGTTCACCAATATAGTAAATTACATTTGTTTAAGCTTATGGATGAGCATTTATATTTAGAGGCTGGTACAGAAAAAGGCTTATTTCAATTACAGAATCGTCATTTTGCGGGAGTCATTTGTTATGACATCCGTTTTCCTGAATGGATACGCACCCATACTTCTCATGGTGCGGAAGCACTATTTGTGGTCGCAGAATGGCCTGAACCACGGTTAGCACATTGGCGGGCCTTACTAATTTCTCGAGCAATCGAAAATCAATGTTATGTTGTTGCCTGCAACCGGTCTGGAAGTGATCCAAATAACAAATTTGCTGGTCACAGTATGATTATTGACCCTTGGGGAGAAGTGATTGCAGAAGCTGGGGATGAAGAGGAAATTCTATCTGCAGAATTAAACATGGACCTTGTTAAAGATATCCGCAAACAAATCCCTATCTTCGCAGATAGAAAGCCAGAATACTATCGTTAGAAGTTTCAAATTTAAAAATTAATAATATTTTCAAAATTTTGTTGACACCTTTCTTTTTATCCTGTTATAGTTTTTATCATACTGAAAAAATAGAATATTAGATTTACTCTTATCACGAGCTGGCTGAGGGATTTGGCCCTTTGAAGCCCAGCAACCGACCTTAACCCACTGAAAAGCGGGGCGCTTATCATGAGATAGGTACAGGGGACTCCCTAAAAGGCACGGTGCTAATTCCAACAGAAGGATGTTCTTTCTGAGAGATAAGAGGTGCGAAGAAACATACATCTTCTAGCCTCTTTCAGACAAGAAAGAGGCTTTTTTGTGCGTAAAGTACAACAGAGCCTCCAAAATAAGGAGGAATTTATTATGAGTCTATTAAAACAGACAACGTACAAACCTTTAACTGAAGAAGCTGCTATCGAATTATCAATTAATTTAAATATTTTCTCTGAAAAAGCAAACCTATCTAGTAAGGAAATTGGTGATGGCAATCTTAACCTTGTATTCCACTTGGTTGATCAAGATTCAGGGAAAAGTATCATTATCAAACAAGCTCTCCCTTATGCAAAAGTCGTGGGTGAAAGCTGGCCATTAACACTTAAAAGGGCGAAAATTGAAGCAGAAGCCTTAAAAACTTTTGGTCAGATTGCTCCAAATTTCGTACCACAGGTATATTACACAGATGATGTTTTAGCTGTTACTGTAATGGAGGACTTATCCCATCTCTTAATTGCTAGAACAGGATTTATAAAAGGTGCGACCTATCCCCTCATTTCTAAACATTTAGGTGAGTACCTGGCTAGAACTTTATTTTTCACCTCAGATTATGCGCTAACTCCAGCAGAGAAAAAGGCAAAAGTTCAGCAATTTATTAATCCTGAGCTATGCAAAATTACTGAGGATTTAATTTTTACAGGTCCATTTTTTGACGCAGAAACAAATGAATTTGAATCTGACCTGCGTCCAGTAGTGGAAGATCTTTGGCTGGACGAGGAGCTAAAGTTTCATGTTAATGTTTTAAAAAGAAGTTTCTTAACAGAAGCGGAATCACTCCTTCATGGAGATCTGCATACAGGAAGTGTCTTTGCCGACGATTCCGAAACAAAAGTAATTGATCCTGAATTTGCTTTTTACGGACCAGCTGGTTTTGACATTGGTCAAGTTTTTGCTAATTTACTCTTCCAAGTCATTGTGAATGTGCCAAAACGTGAACTGTTTATCACTCATATTGAAACTGTTTGGAATGTCTTTGAAGAGCAATATTCACAATTATGGAATACGGAAAACAAAGAACCATTAGCTAAGACCCCTTCGTTCTTACGCTTTCAGCTGGCTAAATTCTTTGAGGATACAATCGGTTTTGCTGGATGCGAGTTGATCAGAAGAACTATCGGACTCGCCCATGTAGCGGATTTGGATAGAATTGAGGATGAGCAAACACGATTAGCAGCGAAGCGACATTCTATAGAACTTGGAAAAATCCTTGTCAAACAGAGAAAAGAAATAAAAGACCTCACTGCGTTCATTCGTACAGTCAGAGAAGCACTCTAGGAAACAAAGAGAGGTTGACTCATAGAAAGTCAACCTCCATTTTTATTGTGGTTTTGCCCACATTTCTTCTGGGTTTAGTTCGTATATACTATTTTCCCGATACATGTAATGATTGATTATGAATTCCCGTCGTATGGTTGCATAATCATCATGGAATTGTTTGATATACTCGTTTAATTCTTTTTCTTCGTATTTTTTACCTGCTTTTAACCCTTTTACGATATGTTCAAAGACGATTAATTTCTTCTTCCTCTGAGCAGGAATGCTTTTTAATTTCCCATCTTTAGTAAAGAAATTCTCAAGAACTTTTTGTCTTTCTAAACTAGATTCCACCATATTCCCCAGCTCCTCTCCTTTTTTCTCAAGTAACTGCGTTAATACCTGTGCTTGTTGTTTAATCATAGATTCATTTAAATAGAAGTAAATCGTATTTTTATCTCTTCTTTCATATACCACATGAATTTCCCTCAGTTTTTTCAAGTGATGTGTGATGGTTGGTGCCGTTAATCCTAGTTTACCTGCAATAGCCTGACCATGAAGAGGACCCTTAGCTAAAAGAGCAACGATCCTGAATCTCGTTGGATCACCCATTGTTTTATAAAACGCTACTAAACGGTTTAGCTGCATCATCGTATACACCTCTCAATTTCGATATTCATCTAATTAGATATATATCAAACTTTAATTTTTCTGTCAATAAGAAAAGCAAAAGAAAAAGCAAAGTGCACATGACACTTTGCTTTTTCGATCTAACTTATAGCATTGGACTTTCGTGTTTAGCTTTTAAACGCTGCCATCTTTTTTCTACTTCTGCTTCAAAATCTTCTAAGATTGGCTTGTTTTCATCTTTTAGCAAATGTTTGGTTTTACCCATATATTTTAACCAATCAGCCAGTGGAATTCGTTTGTTCTTTTCTTCTGGGTTATACGTAATTGTTGTAACCCCTTGCTCTACTTCATAAAGTGGGAAGAAGCAGGAATTTACAGCCGCTTCAATGATTGTTGCACCGTAACGGTCATCAGATTTCCAGTTAAGTGGACAAGTGATTAGAAGTTTTCCATACACCGTTCCGACATTTTGCGCATACCACTGTGCTTTTGCTCCCTTCTTGATAAGGTCTTGAGGGAATGCTTCTGAACCTGTAAATACGTAAGGAATATTAGTTGAAGCCATAATTTGCGCCGTGTCCTTATGATGGAAGGCTTTTCCTCTCTGTGTCTTACCAACTCCAGAAGTACTTGTCATATGTCCAATTGGTGTGGAATAGGACATTTGAGAGCCAGTATTCATGTAACCTTCATTATCATACTCAAGCATGATTAACTTATGTCCACGAAGAGCTGTACCGATGGCAGAACCCATTCCAATGTCCATACCGCCATCTCCGGTAATCATAACAAACGTAGCATCATCAGAAACTTGAATCTCACCACGGCGTTTTAATTCCATGAAAGCCTCCACTGTACCTGATAAGGTTGCAGCACCATTTTGGAACAAGTTGTGCATCATCGTTTGCTTATGAGATGTATGCGGATAAGCGGTTGTTGTAACATAAGCACAACCTGTTTGGAATAGAGTAACAATATCTCCTTCTATTCCTTTGAAGAATAACTCAAGGCCGGCAAAAATTCCACATCCAGGGCAAGCACCATGACCAGAAGCGATTCTCTTTGGTTTACCAGTAAGAGCTCGTAGCGGTGGGATTTTCACTTTTAACTTATTGGTTTCCTCATCCATTTTCACATCAATTAGACCGGATTTATATACATCTCCATGTTGCGGTAAAATAACCGGCTTAAGGATCTTTTCAGGGTTACCTGGGATATGACCATAGTAATCAAATGGTTTTTCGGCGTAGCCTTTCTCCATCGTTTCAATAGCCATTTCAAAGAACTTCTCAGCATCACTTGCATAGAAGTCTTTTCCTCCAAGACCGAAAACACGACTTAAAACAATTGTTTGATTATTACGGTCATCTTGAAGAGCAGATTTCACTTCATGTGTTAAATTCGGACCATTAGCTCCATATGAATCGGCACGTTCCCCAATTAATAAGGATTTCACGTTTTTAAGAGCTTCACGAATTTCCTTCGCAGGGAATGGGCGGATAATATTCGGACTAATGACTCCTGCCTTAATTCCCTTTGCACGAAGCTGATCAACGACATCCTTAGCTGATTCAGCTGCGGAATTTAATAAAAATAACGCCACTTCTGCATCTTCCATTTTATATAAGTCAAGAACTGGGTATTCTCTACCAGATAGTTTCGCATATTCAGCAGCTACTTCTTTAAATACCTCACCAGCATTATACATGGCTTCGGATTGCTGGAAATGATTATTAATAAAATCATCACCGCTCATATGTGCACCAATGGTAACTGGTTTTTTAGGGTCTCTAGCAAAATTGTAATCTGTTGGGCACTCCCCAACAAACTGTTGAACAACGCGACGATCCTTAAAGAATTCTACCCTACGCTTTTGATGTGAAGTGAAGAATCCATCATACGCTACAATAACTGGTAAGCGTACCTTTGAATGCTCGGCAATTTTCAGTGCCATAATATTCATATCATAGACAGCTTGCGGTGTTTTGGCTGTTAAAATAACCCAGCCAGTGTTTAATGCATAATAAAGGTCAGAGTGGTCTCCACGAATATCAAGTGGACCGCTGACGGAGCGTGTAACTAAATTCATTACCATTGGGAAACGAGTTCCTGATTGTACAGGAAGCTGTTCAATCATATATAGTAATCCATTTGCACTTGTCGCATTAAATACGCGAGCACCGGTAGCAGCAGCACCGTAGCAAATACCCGCTGAACCATGCTCACCATCTGCAGGGATTAATTTAATATCATGCTCGCCACGAGTTTTCATTTGGTCTAGGAATTGCGCTACCTCAGTAGAAGGAGTAATTGGGAAATACCCCATGATATGATAGTTGATTTGAGCTGCAGCCATTGCAGCCATTTCATTACCTGATTCAAAAGTTGAAATTTGTTCGGCCATCGCTTGAGTTGTTAATTTATCTTCTAAAGTTGCCATTAGAGACTACCTCCTGTAACATAAGGAAAGTTTTGCTTCACGCGGTTAGCGTCTGCATACCCAATCATTTCACGTAGATCTCCGAGCGCATCTGTTGGACATGCCTCCACGCATTTTAAACAGCCCTTGCAATATTGATAATCAATTCCCTTAAGGAACATTTGCTTTCTGCCGCGCTTATCTTCTCCTTCTTCCCAAACGAAACAGAAATCTGGACATACGTTGTCGCAGGCAGCACAATGTATGCATTTTTCTTGCTGGAATTCCGGAAGGAAACCTTGACGGGAACCACTTAAATCTTTAAAAATACTATTTGCTTGTGAAACTAAAACCCCTCCGATTTCCTGGGTTGTAAACCCTAGCATCGGAAGTGGACGAGTGAAGGCTTTACCCTCCGCCCCTTCTGGAACTTCATAGGTTTTAAATTTCACTTCATTATATCCACGATCAAACGTACGAATATTTGGTTCAACAAGATGAGGATATTTCTTTGTAAATGTTTTACGTATAACATCTCTCATTGATTCTGGATCTAAAAAGTCTAGTATCCGGTATAGAGCACCGAGCATCGCTGTATTTACTTTTGTTTTTTCTTCAACCGCAATACTTAAGGCATCAATAATGGCCAAAGTTCCATTTTCTAGTTGTAAATCCCTTTTTACTTCATCAAATTCTCTTTCTGTATTTACTAGAACTATTCCCTCAGCACCTAAGCCACTGACAACATTAACTGTCTTATATAGGGCTTCGTGGAAAACACCAACGATATGTGGCTGTTCAATTGGACTATGATCTCTAATTTCTACATCTGGTTCACAAAAACGGATAAAGCTCTTTACAGGAGAGCCCTTTTTTTCTGATCCATATGATGAAAAGTTGGAACCCTTCAACCCAAGACTAAGAACACCAGCTTCCGCCAACATTTTTCCAGCTAGGTTTGCACCTAAGCCTCCAATTGATTCAAGTCGAATTTCAAAAAATCCAAGTTCATTTTTTTTCGGTAAAATAGACATAATGTCCCTCCCCATTGTTAAAAAAGTATACACATGGCTCTTGAGCCTTTTGCGCTACACTTATTCGTTCATAAAAATACCTTTAAAATGTCATAAAAAATTAACTTCCCCACGATCATTGTAAGACATGCAAATATATTAAGCTGTGACAAAAGTCAAACATAAGAGAATTTTTTTGAAACACATTTATATTTTTCCGAAGAAACATTAATATGACTGAATTAATTAGAATTATACAATTATATAACAGCATTACATTTGTAATATAACAGCTTTAAGTTAGTGGATTATAAGAAGATAATATGGAGCCATAATCTTTCAGCCTGTTTGTCTGCTATCTTTTTGGTTGAAAATAAGATATAATTATTTTTTGTTTTATCATTGAAAAGGAGCCAGTTTATGAATGTAATTTGTTCTACATTGAATGCAAAGTTCATCCATACAAACCTTGCTATTCGCTATTTAAAGGCTTATGCCGCTCCCGAATTTACCATACAGCTCAAAGAATATACGATTAAGGACCCGGTTATGAACATTGTGTCAGACCTTTATCAATCCAAACCGGCCGTTATTGGTTTTAGTTGTTATATTTGGAACATTGAAGAAACACTCAAAGTAGTCAATATGCTTAAAAAAATTGACCCCTCTATTTTAATCGTCTTAGGGGGACCTGAAGTTACCTACGATACGATGGAATGGATGGAAAAACACTCTGAGGTCGATTTTATTGTAATCGGTGAAGGTGAACAAACATTTAAACAGTTACTCACAGAAATCGAAACGAATAATGATTATCGTAACGTTCCCGGTATTGCTTATCGTTCTCGGGATAGGGTTATCATAACCCCACAAATGAATAAGCTAGATCTTAAAGAGCTTCCGTCTCCCTACCGACTTCCTGAAGATATCCCTTACTTAGGTAAGCGGGTAACTTATATAGAAACTAGTAGAGGATGTCCATTTAGCTGCCAGTTTTGCCTCTCATCCATTGAGGTAGGGGTAAGGTATTTTGATAGAGAAAAAATTAAAGCTGATATACGGTATCTAATGGAAAACGGAGCAAAAACGATTAAATTCGTTGACCGTACCTTTAATATAAGCCGTAGCTATGCCATGGAAATGTTCCGTTTCTTAATTGATGAACATCTACCTGGAACAGTTTTTCAATTTGAAATAACTGCCGATATTATGAGGCCGGAAGTAATTGAATTCCTTAACCAAGAGGCACCAAAAGGTCTTTTCCGATTTGAAATCGGGGTTCAGTCTACAAATGACTATACGAATGAATTAGTCATGCGGAAACAAAACTTTGCCAAGCTTACCAGAACGGTAACAATGGTAAAGGAAGGAAACAAAATCGATCAGCATCTGGATTTAATTGCAGGATTACCTGAAGAGGATTATGCATCTTTCCGAAAAACCTTTAACGATGTTTTTGAGATGAGGCCCGAGGAATTACAATTAGGATTCTTAAAAATGCTTCGCGGCACTGGAGTTCGATTGCGTGCTGAACAACATCAATATGTATACATGGACCATTCTCCATATGAAATTCTAAGCAACAACGTCCTTTCCTTTGACGATATTGTAAGGATTAAACAAGTTGAAGATGTACTAGAAAAATATTGGAATGACCATAGGATGGATCATACAGTTGAATACTTGGTCAAAAATGTTTTTCCTTCTCCATTTGATTTCTTTCAAGAGTTTGGCAGCTATTGGGATGAACGCGGCTGGTCAAGAATTGGTCATCAGCTAGAGGACTTATTCCGTAGGTTATATTCTTTCCTTGAACAAAAAGAAGTGAAGAACCTTGATGTAGTTGCAGATTTAATGAAATATGATTATTTAATCAATCATAAATACAAACCAAGAAAACCTTGGTGGGAAGCAAGCTATGATAAAAATAGTCGAACAGAGTTATATAAAAAGTTTATTGAGAACCCTAACCTCTTAGGAAAAGATTTTATTGATTTAAACCTTGAGGAAAAGGAATTATTTAAACACACGATGCTGGAAGAAATTTCCTTAGATTTAAAAGGTTATTTAGCAACGGGCGAAATCAAAAAACAGCCTTCCTGTTTATTGGCTTATTTCGACCCTACAAAAAATCGAACGCTTATATTTACAACCTAACGATAAGCCGGGAGAACCCGGCTTATTTATTTTTTTTATTGGACTTTTTTGTTTCGTAAAGCGACTTCCCATTTACGTCTCCATATTCAACACTAAATTCCTCAACTGGTATACGCGGAGGAGTTTTTCTACGACTTTTCATTCACTTCTACCCTTCTTGCCTTGTTTAGAATTGCGATTTGCTCCTCTAATTGCGTTGTTGTTGTCGGCAAATTCAGCTGAGAATTCACTTTCCTGAACATTTTTATGAGGTGTTTTAGAATATTTGGTAACAGCATCAAATTCTGCTTTACGCTTTGCCATACAGAAACCCTCCTAAAAGTTAATTAGTACAGATATAGTTTTAACAAAATACGTTCATTCCTTTCCTTCCTTATTTTTCATAAATAAAAAAAAACTACAGGCAGAAAATAATAGTTAAAAGGAGTGATGAGTGATGAAACATTCTAAAGATACAAAACCGTCAATTGAAGACGTTGCAATTAACGAAACCATGCCACATCAAATAAATGCTCCAAGCTTTGAAGGAACTGGAATAAAGATGGAGGACCCCTTTGTCAACAAACATGGCGTTACGATCGGAGACAGTTTATACGCTTCTAAAAACTCACCATTAGAAAATTGGTCCAAGGATACAGACCCATCAATTATGGCTGGTGATGAATGGGTTCACCCAACGAATGATATTGGGTGGAATACAACCGAAAATCGGGAATTACTGGAAAGTAAACGAAAGCCACAGGCTGTTCCATTTATGCACCCTTCAAAGGATGTAAGTAAAGGGACAGACTAGAATTTAATATCCAATTACGAAAAACATTTCCACTCATGAAAACGATAAAAAAATTAAATAATACTTTTACAGAGGAAAGAAGCCTCTGGAGAAAAGAAGGAGTTGAATTGGAATGGCTAACAGCAGCAATAAACTACTAGTACCTGGAATTGAACAGTACCTAGATCAGGTTAAATATGAAATAGCTCAAGAGTTTGGCGTTCAATTGGGTTCAGATACAGTTTCAAGAGCAAATGGTTCCGTTGGCGGAGAAATTACTAAAAGGCTGATTCAACAAGCACAAGCCCAACTTTCCGGAAATTTCACGAAAGAATAATTTCATACAAATGGAAAAAAGTCCGGTTTTAATACCGGACTTTACTTATTTTTATTATTATTATTTTTATTGCTGTCATTATTACCATGATTATTACTATGATAATTTTCCTTTTCTCTCTGACTTGATTCCTTTTGCTCTTTAGTCTTGCCCTGTGTATTCGTTTGTTTCTTGTATTGACCTTGATTTTGCTTTAACTTTTCCTCTTCTACCCTTTTCAGATATCCAGGAGAAATCGCGTTTTTACCCAAATTACTCTTTTCACTTACATTACCATTAACAGACTCGTTAACGCTATTTTCTGTTTGCTTTTTTTGTTGTCCTGGAGGCATAGAATTATTAACAGTTGGAGATTGAGCCGGTATATTACTTTTTTCTTTTGTACCTTCTTTAGTCTTTACATTATCTAGCTTGGAATGATCTCTATAGGTCTGAAGTTTTTCTTCTTGGTACTTCCCAGCAGTCATACCTTGCTTATGCGCTTTTTGTAATTGCTTTTCAGTGGCCGTTAAAACTATTACTTCTACCTTTTCTTTATTAACAGTTTCTTCAATCTTATCTAATTTCCTCTGAAGTTGATCCTCTACTTTTTGTTCAGGTTGTTCAATTCGAACAGTAGAAATAAGGACTTGGTGATGTTCTTCTAAATATCCAGCCTTTTTCATTTCAGAAAGAATAGCCTTTGTTATTTCAGAAACATCCTCTTTCTTCCAATCTTTAAGGTGTGAAATAATCTCTTTTCCCTCTTTATTGTAGCCAGTTAGTTCCACAACCTTCATTTGTTTGTTCACACCAAGTTCAACACTTGGATTTACATCAATAGACATGTAGGCATAGGCCTTATTATTTTGATACGAAGGAATAAATGTTCCGATAAAAAGGAAAAGTGCTGCCATAACGGCCCATGCAGTTTTTAACTTAAACATATTTTTAATTGAACGTTTTGTTTTAAATCCAATCACACTTTCAATCGGAAAAAAATAAATTTCTTCTCCCAGAGAATAGGGCTGATTTTGTTTTCTTGATTGTAAAAACTCACCTTCGGGGGTTAAAAGCGTTAAAAAGCCTTCATTTATTTCCATTATAATTCCCTTTTTCATGTCTCTAACACCCCCTTAATATAATCCTTCATGTAAACATAATCACTCGATAAGATAAGAGCAATTGCTATAATATATTTCCTATTCCGCTCGATTGTCTTTCTGCTCACATTAACCATTGTTTCAAGTTGCTTAATAGGAAGACGTTTCTTTTCAAGTAAAAAATTCTTTAATTCCTGGTCAGCTACTAACAATTTGGCTGCGAGGATGGCATTCCTCCTGGCATCCACATGCTTCGGAGAATTTTCAACTAAATCACTAAAACTTAAATCAAAAGTTATTAATAGGTTTTGAAAATGAATAATTTCATCTTTTCTTAATTGTTCATCATTCTTTTTATGATAATCATCAAGAGAAAGCTCATTAACAATAATGGTTCCTGCTGTTTCCTCATCTTGGGCTGAATTAGTTAAATCAATACTAATATGTTGATTTTTAGTTTGTTTACGTATATAGTCAATGACTCTTCTTTTAATGATTACTTCAGAAAAACTTAACAACGAGCTTCCACGTTCTGGGGAATATTTTTCAATCGCTTCATTGAATGCAATAAGCCCTATGCTAAATTCATCATCAGTTTCATAGATATATCGTCTACATACGGAAGATACAGTCTTTGCAATAAAAGGTTTGTAGGCATCAATAATTTCGTCCAGTAGATACTGGTCGCCCTGTTGAATTTGAAGGACGGTTTCCTCCAAGGTTCTTTTTTTCTTCTTGGCCATAAACAATAAACTTAGCATTTGCTCACCTCTATTCGACCAATTATAACATACGAACGTTACCTTGGACTTTATGGGGGTAAAGCAATGTCAAAAAGATAACTCCAAGAATGGCTATCTTTTCCTTACTTATTGTTTAGGCTGGAACATAGTTATTATGTTAAATACGATCTGAACATCCCTCATTCTTTCGTTTATTGCGATCGCCTTTTCACTACATTATTACGTGACAGCTTAGACAGTTTTGGGGGTTTATTAAAAAATTTTCCCAAATAAAAAGCTTTAAATCAGATTATGCTGATCTAAAGCTCGTCCATTAACCCATTTGATTTTTGTTAAAAAAAGCCAATAAGTATTTAAAAAGAAATCCAACTAGTAACCCAGGAATTAAAAACAGCATTGGTAAAAAAACTGGACCGGGATGAATTTGAAAAATGGATACTTTAGGTGACACCATTAAACCAACCGTGACAAAATAAGCACAAGATACAAATGGCAAAAAAGAATATCTTTCATTATCAGGCATCGCAGAACGGTAGCCATCCCACATAGAAAACATATAAATACATGGATAGAACATAAGCCATTGATAGTCTATAACCGCTTCAGCCTTTTTGATTTCACCTAGGAAGCTGTACATAATCGCTCGGTTAAATCTGCTCATAACATTCACAACTATTTCTAATATGACAAACAACACGCCTTTAAAATATTGACCAATGATTAATTGGCTGAAACCTGGAAACGCTATATTCCATAAAACGGCCTCTAATCTGCTCAACTTTTTCATAGTGATATCCCGCTTCTTTAGGCTTTTTTTAAGTAAATAACTGTTCAATATAGCTTATCCAGTCTGATGCCAAATTAACAGGCTTGAACATAGATTTTCCCAACTTTATGTAAAAAACAGCGTGGATTATTTTCCCGCTGCTTTTTGAGTTTATTCTATTCGTGTTGATCCATAGGATTATATAATTTAACCGTAGGATTTTTCTCTTGGAACCATCTAAGGGCAAAGTCATTTTCAAATAAGAATACATAATGATCAAAGCGATCTTTTACCAGCATACTCCGTGAGCTTGATAAATTTTCATCCACTACATCACCCTCTACCCAACGGGCAATCTTTGAACCCACTCGTTCCATCAATACCTCGGCATTATATTCATTTCTCATCCGATGTTCAAAAACCTCAAATTGTAACTGTCCAACTGCACCTAGAAGGTACTCTTCCATCCTAACTGTTTTAAATAGCTGGATCGCACCTTCTTGAACAAGTTGCTGAATACCTTTATAAAAGGATTTTTGCTTCATTACGTTTTTGGCTGAAACCCTGACATACAATTCTGGTGTAAATTGAGGCAGTCTTTCATATTGAAAATTGTCCTTACCTGTTGTAAGGGTGTCACCAATCTGGTAGGTCCCTGTGTCATACAGCCCAATAATATCACCACTAACTGCCTCATCAACTGTATTTCTTTCTTCAGCCATAAATGAGGTAGATTGAGAAAGCTTGAGTTGTTTTCCTAAGCGCGGTATATTAACGGTCATTCCCCTTTCAAATTTACCAGAACACACGCGGATAAAGGCAATCCTATCCCGATGTGCTGGATTCATGTTTGCTTGAATTTTGAAAACAAAACCTGAAAATTGTTCTCCTAGCGGATCAATTTCTCCTACCGAAGAATTACGTGCTTTTGGTGGTGGCGCAAATTGCAAGTAAGACTCTAGAAACGTCTGTACACCAAAGTTTGTTAATGCACTTCCAAAGAACACTGGCGTCAGGGTTCCATCTGCAATTTTCTCTGCTGAAAATTCATTACCCGCTTCATTAAGAAGCATAATTTCATCTAATGTTTGATCGTAAAGCCCCGATGATTTTAACGGATGATCGCCCGCTATTTCACCTTCATTAGTTAAGGGAATAAATCGTTCGTCATCATTTACACGAAATTGTTCTACACGATTATTAAATCGATCATAGATACCAAGGAATTCTTTTCCCATTCCAATTGGCCAATTCATTGGATATGATTCGATACCCAAGACCTCTTCTAACTCCGCAAGAAGCTCAAGTGGTGATTTCCCTTGACGGTCAAGCTTATTCATAAACGTAAAAATTGGAATACCACGCATGCGACATACTTTAAATAGTTTAAGCGTTTGTTCCTCAATCCCTTTTGCAGAGTCAACAATCATCACTGCACTATCAACAGCCATCAACGTTCTATACGTATCTTCACTGAAATCCTGGTGTCCAGGGGTATCCAGAATATTGACTCGGAAATCGTCATAATCGAATTGCATTACACTGGAAGTGACGGAAATCCCACGTTGCTTTTCAATTTCCATCCAGTCACTGGTAGCAAACTTACCTGTCTTTTTAGCCTTTACTGTCCCTGCATCACGAATGGCTCCACCAAATAATAATAATTTCTCCGTTAGTGTCGTTTTTCCGGCATCCGGGTGGGAAATAATCGCAAATGTTCGGCGCGACAATACTTCTTCTTTAAAATTGTTACCCATCTTGTCTTCCTCTCTTTTGACAATAAGAAAAGCGCAAGCGCCTTGTTCAGCCCCGACAGGCAAATGTTCTTCGGCAAGAAAAGTCCGCCTTTTGACTTTTATTGCCGAAGGTTATTTGACCCAAGGGGCTAGGCGCTGGAGCTGGACAATTGTCGAAGTCAAATTTTATACATTCTTATTATGATTTAAATTTTTTGTCCATAAGTTCAATCTTATCTCTCAAACGTGAACTTTGCAATATTTCAATTCACCTGCTTTCATTATTTCTTTTATCCAGTTAAGGAAAAGAATATAATGTAGGTAAGCGGTTATTTAATGCCGTTAATGTTCGTATTTGGGAGGAACTATGGATACTACAACAATCGACTTAGATTTATTACGCAAAGCCTTTGAAGCTGTCCTAATGCAGAATAACGTGTCCTTCAAAAAAATTGGTATCGCCGAAGAAGGAGAGCAACTATTATTTTTGTATGAAGGAAAGGACGAAAAAGTTCATGTTTTTAAATGGAGTAAAGCATCTAGTGCAGGTGTAAGTATTGGTGTACTTGCTCAAAGTGTATTAATGCCAATTATTCCTCATCTTCGCTTATTATCCTAATTAATATTGAGGCTGACTGTTATGTTAGCCTCTTTTTTTAGCTTCAATGTTTGCTCTTCCACTGATTCCCACATCCATTTTATTGGAAATCATTCTATAATAGAGTCTGACTCTGTTATAGGAGATGAAAAATATGAACAAAAGTAAAAAAATAGTTTCCAAGTTTATACCGCTGTTCACAGCGTTACTCATAATTATTGGCGGTATCGTTTGGTTTGTTCAATCGACTAATAATGAGATTGCGATCCCTTTCTCTTCAGTAGAAGAAACAATTAAAGCACAACAGGGAAAGTCCGTTACCCTCATAGAACAACCTGATGGCAGTCTTTATTTAAAAGCTGGTAAAGAGGAATACACTTCACATATTCCACCTAACAGCCACATGGTAGAAAAACTAGTTGAAAAATATAATATTGAATATTCCTATACTACAAGTAGCCCTTACGGAAAATGGGTAATGCTCGGTGTGATTTTGTTACTAACTGGTGCTGCTATTACCCTTCAAAAAACAAAAGGCGGCTTCGGCCTGACTAACTCAATGAAAAGCAGTGTGGCTAAATCCCGCCCTTTACCGACAATTAGTCTAAAAGACGTTGGTGGACTTGGCGAAGAAATGAAAGAAGAAATACTACAAACTCTTTCTACATTGAAAGAGCCAGATCGTGCATTAAAATTAGGAATTAAACCACCAAAAGGAATTTTGTTGTATGGTCCTCCTGGGACTGGTAAAACATTGTTAGCACAGGCAATTGCTCGTGAACTAAATGCTTCTTTCTTCTCATCGAGTGGTTCAGCTTTTAATGAACTATTTGTAGGTGTAGGTGCAAGTCGCGTCCGTTCATTATTCCAAACAGCAAGAAAACATGCTCCTGCAGTTATTTTTATTGATGAAGTAGATGCACTAGCAGGGAGACGGAAAGCACATGGCGGCGAGGAAGCCGAAAAAACCTTAACTGAACTCCTTGTTCAGCTTGACGGTGGTCATGTAAATGATGGTATTTTATTTATCGCTGCTACTAACAGGAAAGACATGCTGGATGAAGCCTTTCTTCGCCCAGGCAGAATTGACTTCTCGTTCCATGTCCCACTGCCAGACACAAATGGAAGAAGAGAAATCATTAATATCCATACTCGGGGCAAAGCTCTAGGAGAAGATGTTTATTCTTCTTTAGATGATTTAGCAGAGAGTACATCTGGTTTTTCTGGCGCAGAGTTACAATCCCTATTTGAGACAGCAAGTAGACGAGCTGTTCGAAACGGTCAAGATAGAATGCAAAAACAAGATCTTGACTACGCCTTAGACCGAACCATCCTTGGAAGTACCTCTCGTACATTGAAGGACCAGGAAACAAAACGGAGGGTTGCCATCCACGAAGCTGGTCATGCAATTGTTGCTTCGTTAACAAAGCCTGGTTCTGTCAGAAAAGCCACGATTATTCCACGTGGAGAAGCACTTGGATATGTGGCACCGATTCCACAAGAACTTCACTTATCAACATACACTGATTTGCTTGACCGTGTTGCCATGGTGTTAGCCGGTGGTGTTGCCGAACGATTGATTCTGGGTGAACATAGTATTGGTGTGAGCGGAGACGTACAGCAGGCAAAACAACTCGTTGAACAAATGGTTGATACAGGCTTGCTTGAAGATGGTTTCACTTTGACTTTTAATAAATCAGATAAAGAAGCTAAAATGCAGGAACTTTTTGCAAAAGGCTTAGAAAAAGCAGAAAGCCTTATTAAAGTTCATCAATATCAGTATCATCAATTAGTTGATGCATTATTAAAGAACGAAACACTAGAAGGTTCAGAAGTGGAAGCCATCGTATGGAATTCCACGAAATCAAATGTTGATAACCTCGTATTAGCTTAAAAGAGACTGACTTTAAAATCAGTCTCTTTTATTTTTTTGGCTTTGTTAAACTTGCCTGTTGATTTCCGCTCCAGGCACTTCGCTTTCCGTGGGTGTTTCGGCGAGCCTCCTCGGCGCATACGCCTGCGGGGTCTCCCCTGAACCATACTCCCACAGGAGTCTTCGTGCCTTCCGCTCCAATCAACAGGGTGTAAAAATCAACATTGTTCTTAAACACAGCCATTTTTTTGGAAGTTTTGATTTATGATTTCCGTGGTAAACTATAGTGAAAATCCTGAATAAGGGAAGTGATGGGCTTGTTCGGTAAAAATTTCTTTTTCGAAAAGGAACAACAAGTTTACAACAAGGAAGCACGGAACTACATTGACAACCCGAAAAAAACACTTGGATTGCTTAATAAAGCAATGAGAATGGCAAATGAGAGGAAAGAAATTTTAGGGGAAGCACAAGAAAAGCTTCAGTTATTTTTTGATTTGATTAAAGCCTACTCTAAAGGTGAATATAAAGATGTTTCAAATGGTACCATTGTTACGGTTATCGGGGCTATTCTGTATTTTGTATCTCCACTTGATTTTGTTCCTGATTTTATCATTGGTTTAGGAATTATAGACGATGCAGCTGTAATTGGCTATACATTAAAAAAGATTAGCAAAGAATTAGAAGGCTTCCAAAGATGGAAAAATCTCTCGGTAAATAACAAAAACCCGCTCGATTTATAGCGGGTTTCTCTTAAGTGGCAAAGCGATGGTTTCCTATTTCTTCTGTAACAGGTCTTGTACGCAGCCATCTACTGTCCGTCTCATCAGGATTGAAAAAGTAAAGTGCATCCGTTACTTCTCCATCTTTATGAATTGCTTCATCTACTGCTTTTTTTGCTTCTTCACCTGCTGGTTTATTAATCATCCCATTATCAACGGGTTGAAATTGTTTATCTTGATAAATAACCTGCTGAATAGAATCTGGAAATTGTTCACTTTCTAAACGGTTAAGCACAACTGCTGCGACAGCAACCTTACCTTGATATGATTCTCCCTTCGCTTCAGCTGTCACTAACCTTGCTAACAAGTCCTTTTCTTTCTCAGTAATTTTCATTTTTATTAATTCATCTTTTGAATTACCGTATTGATTAGATATTTCCCTTAACGTTTCACGTTTGGTAACTTTATGAGCTTTCGTTTTATCGAGATTTTTAGCATTAACGTTTAAAGGTAAATTAAGATTATTCAGCAGGATGAAGAAGATGATGACAGTTAATAAAAAAGAAACAATACGCTTCATCATTATTATGTCCCCCTTTATCCTATAATTTTTTCAACCCATTAACCGTAACATGAATCTAAAGCTTGTCCAACCTCAAAAACTTTCCATGGAAAAAAAGGAAAAGCAAGGAAATATCCTTGCTTTTCGATATGTGGACACTTATAAAATGCCTCATATTCATTTTTTTCTACCATCTAAAGCAAGCTGCACCTACAATGATTAAAAGGATAAATAATACGACGATTAAAGCAAATCCGCCGCCAAAACCACATCCACCACCATAACCTACTCCACAACCGCCAAATCCGCCACCATAGCCATATCCAAACATTTAAATTCCTCCTTTTATAATATTAATAGAATGGGGTACACCAAGAAGCACCAATAATGATTAACAAAATAAATAAAACGACTAGTAGGGCAAATCCGCCGCCATAGCCACCTACTGCACCAGACATTTACATTACCTCCTTTTCTTAATTCCATATATCTATATTCACCTAGATAAAAATGTGCGATAGACATATATCCCTATTCGTACATTTTGAATAAAAAGAATAAGCCCAATATTAATGTACAAGGCAGATCTCACAGTAGTATGTCTGTCCGTTATTTCTGTTCAAATGAAGAAAACCATCAGAAAGTTGACATTTATTATCATTTTTCTTACCATGTTCACAAATCATAATAGTTAGGAGCCAATCGTTTGAGGTCAATTGCAACAATTATACTCTTCTTATTTATGGTGGCTTATCGTATGGTAAGCGGGATAACCAAAGAACGGAGAGGTCATTCTTTTATAAAAATAGGTCATCGAGGAGCAGCTGGATATTGTCCGGAGAATACTTTTGCATCCTTTAACAAGGCATTAGAGCTGGGATCTAATTACCTTGAAATCGATATTCAGATGACAAGGGATGGTGAATTAGTTATTATCCATGACCCAACAGTTAACCGTACAACCAATGGAAAAGGAAGAGTAAGGGATTTTACCTTAGAGGAACTTCAGTCACTGGATGCAGGAAGCTGGTTTCATTCGGAATTTTCTAAGGAACGGATTCCTTCATTTAACGAATTTCTAAATACCTATGCTGGAAAGGTTGGATTATTAATTGAGTTAAAAAAGCCAAACTTATATCCAGGTATAGAAGAGAAAATAGCTAATGAACTATTAAAAAGAGACCTTGCTTCTGGGGACAATAATCAAATCATCGTTCAATCCTTTGATCAAATCTCAATGAAACGTTTCCATTACCTTCTTCCCAAGATTCCAATTGGGATATTAATAAAGAAAACAAAGATTAACGGATTGTCAAATAAAGAATTAGAATCCTACGTAAACTTTGCTACCTATGTCAATCCTAAGATTACTATGGTTAACAAGAGACTTATTAGGCGAATTCATCAACATGGGTTTAAAACGATGGTTTGGACAGTGAATAAAAGAAGTGAGAAGAATTTGTTAAAGTATTATTCTGTAGATGGTATGATAAGTGACTATCCAGATTTACTGTAATAAAAAAGACAGCTCCCCATTTGGGTATTAGCTGTCTTTTTTCACTAAAAGAAAATTAGATAAATAACTATAGCTAGTACAATTCGATATATTGCAAATGGTAAAAGCTTAATTTTATCAATCAACTTTAAGAAAAAGCGAATAGATAATAACGCAAAAATAAATGCACTAATAAATCCAGCAATAAAAAACGGAAGAGAATCCATAGTCATATATTGCCAGTTTTTTAACAATGAAAGGAAACTTGCTCCAGCCATAATCGGTACAGCCATAATAAAAGTAAAGTCAGCTGCGGCGCGGTGACTCATCCCCATTAAAACACCACCGGATATCGTTGAACCTGAACGGGAGAAACCTGGCCAAAGTGAGAAACATTGAAAAAGTCCTATTGCTAACGCTTGTCCATATGAAATTTCGTCAACTGATTGTACTTTTGGATTTTTTGGTCCAATTAAATCAGCAAGAATCATAAACACAGCCCCAATGACTAACCCAATCAAAACAGTCGCTGTGGAAAACAAATGATCGTCAATATAATCATTAAAAAGGACACCTAATACACCTGCAGGAATTAAGCCGACAATCACTTGGGTTAATTTAAGACGGCTTTGTTTCTCCACGTGTCCCTTTCTGAATCGTCCTAAGCCTAACAAGTCAAAAAATCGTTCCCAAAAAGTGACGACAACTGCGAGGATAGAACCAAGTTGGATTACCACTTTAAAGGTATTAGCCCCGTGCTGTGTTAAAAACTTTTCAGATTGAAGCCATAAATCATCAACAATAATCATGTGCCCAGTTGAAGAAACTGGTGCAAATTCGGTTGCACCCTCTACAAGTCCCAAGATAATTGCCTTAATAAACAAAAGTAATTCCATGTTGTTAACTTCTCCTTACTTTTATTGCTTTAGAATGTTTAGTTATGACAAATAACTCCCCCATTTTACTCACTTATTAAGTGAATAGCAATAATTTTTTCGTATATAGTTTTTTGCTCCACTTTAGTATAACGTGGTTTGATCTATAATAGTTTCAGGTATTTTCTCCCAAATTCAACATGTTGTTTTTCTTTCTTATTGTATAATTCCCATTCTTATTGCCTTTACTGCTACTTCAGTCCTGTTTTGTGCATTCAGCCTTTTCATGATATTGGAAATATAGTCTCTTACGGTAAATTCACTTAAATAAAGCTTTAATGCCGCCTCAGCTGTTGATGCTCCGTCTGCGAGAAGCTTGATAATTTCAATTTCTCTTGGAGATAAGGAGATTACTTCACCTTCTGGTGATTCCGGCTTTTTAATATCCGCTTCAATAAATTTTGATAAAAGTTCTCCAGAGCTTTGGCCGAATTTCATTAATGCTGGGAATAGACTTGTATCCACTGTGAATCGCTTCTCAGGTCCTTTATCTAATACGACTCCACCAATAATTTTCCCCTCTTCGGGAACATAAATAGGGACAATGATTAAAGAAGTAAGTTGAAATTTCTTTACATATTTTTCAGGCAATGCTTTTTCAGCTAAAGGAATATAAATAGGCTGGAAATTTTTCATCTCGTGGCCCTGTGACTTTAATTTCACCAGACTCTCGTTAAGCACTGGAATATTACTAATTTTTTCTGCAATGGCTTGAATTTCTTCTGTATTAAGATGGTGACCAAATAAACCAACGCCAACACTTTCTTTATTGGTAAATTTAAATAAGGCACATCGTTCAAAAGGAAGAAAATAACCAAATCCAAAGGAAATATTTTCAACTGACTCTTGGAAGTTTTGAGAGCGGATAATCCATTCATTAAATAAAATAACAGCATCCTTCCAAATACTGCAGTTCTCCTTTTCTGATTGGAATAACATCACTTCACCAATCTTGGAGAATAGATAATGTACCGATGGATGTAGCTTCGAGGAGGATTCAATCCTTGATTTTAAAACTTTGTGAGCTGCATTTTCTAACAAGTTCAAATGAAAGATTAACGCCTCTGGTTCAGGACGCCTGCCAAAATGGGCATACCAATCATCTTGTAATTTGTCTAACATCAGGTAGATATCAACCGTCTCATCATTAATAAGCTGGAACGACTTCACTAAGAAACCACTGATAAATTCAAAAACTGCAGCTGATTTTTTTCTGGTATTTTTTAGGGATTGAAGCATTAATCTCCATTCCTCAATCAGATCTATTTGATAATGGTTTAACATTTTAACAGCATCATTTAAAAGATTATCCAAATGGCGGTTTAATGACTTGGACATTCCTAACACACTCCATTCAATGAACATCTACGCTGTTATTTTTTAGTAATAGGCTCTGCTAAACTTGCCTGTTGATTTCCGCTCCAGGCACAAGCGGTTCGTGGGTGTTTCGGCGAGCCTCCTCGGCGCTTGCGCCTGCGGGGTCTCCCCTGAACCATACTCCCACAGGAGTCTTCGTGCCTTCCGCTCCAATCAACAAGGTGTAAAAATCAACACTGTTCTTTAACACAGCCTAGTAATAATATCATAGATTGTATCTATACATAATTCATCGAATCACGCCAAAATTCCTGCTGTTATTCAATGAATTTCTCTTTTTCGCAGGATAATGTTCTTATTTCCTTACAAAGCAGTAGGATAAACTTCCTACAAATGTAGGGATTTCTTAATTTACTAACTTATCTTAAAATTGTGACGAGTGGTGTAAGCATTTACATTTTTAAATACTTACCTTTCAAAACAATAATAAAGGAGGAAAGAGAATGAATTTAGGAGCAGAAGCAGTCATTATTGGAGGACAAACGGTCAAAAAGAAACTAATGTTTGCATTATTAGGTGGATTTTTATTTTTAGGTTCTTTGTTAGCAATTTTTGGTATTACCGGTGTGGCTGTAGCAGCACCATTAAGCGGATTTGGTGAATTTACTGTCAAGTTCGACAAAATGGTTGGGGAAAACTTTCAACTATATGGTGGGGTTGCTGATGGTGCAACAACAAAAAATAATCCTGTTGCAGTTAACGCAATTGACAAGGCAACGATAAACGGATTAGAAATTTCCAAAGCGATCCCAGCACTTGGGATTCGAGTTGTTATTTCTTCTGATAAACCAGTTGTCATTAATGGACTCCTTCAAAAAGCTACCATGGTAAATGGTGATGCTAAGTTTGAAAACCTTACAATGTCCGAAAATTATATCGGAGATTATGATTTAACTGACCCAAAACAAAGAATGGAAGCACTGGCTAAAGAATTTACACAAAGTGCAAATACCATTACAATAGAAAACGGTAATTTACAAACATTATACCTTTTCCAAAAAACTGTAAGTCTCCCTGGAATGAAGGTTTACTTCGAAAAACTAAACTAACTTCATCATAGAAAATTGAGTAAGGATGATAAAAATGAACTCTACTTATTCAAAACGTGAGAGGTTTAGGAATTGGAGAACAAGGCGTCCCTTTTGGGGGGCGACCTTGTCTATTCTTTCTGGACTAATCATCTTATGGGTACCTGCAAAGCTATATGAAGTAGCTGCAGCCCCTGGAAGTATTTTATTTGTCGGCTTCTTTTTAGGTGGCCTTACACTGTTAATGGGCATTTTATCCTATATCATGCCAAGACTTTCCACTCTGCTTGGTGTTTTAGCTATTTTTGCTTCTGTCTTGTCGATCATGGGAGCATTAGGCGGCTTTCTTATTGGAACCATTCTTGGAATTATTGGTGGAGCTATGTTAATTGCATGGAAACCTGAAATGGCAGATCATGATTCAAAAACACAATCACACCTAGACCCTATTACTGAAAAAGAAGTGGCATCAGGAAAAGACATTTTACCAGATTAAAATTTGTAGCATTCGCAGAAATGGTGATGGCTTTGAAACATAGAAACAGTACTTATAAGATAATAATTATTTTGATTACTACATTAAGCGCACTTCTCTTTGTGACAAAAGATAGTTATGCAAGTAATCCATCCGTGGTTGGTTTTATTATTGAAGCCAGTCAAATGGAAGGAACCCTACAAACTCCAGAAATGTCTGTCGGGAATACCTCGATCGAAAAAAGTCGGTCTATGCTGAAACTAACTTTTGAAAACCTTACTTGTAAGGATTTAGTCATTAAAAAAATGGTTAAAACTTCAAAGGGTATAATTACAACTAGAATGACATCTAACGATAAGATTCTTTTTGAAAATTTAAGTTTATCTGTTACCAACGCAGAATATAGTGAGGCATATGTTCCTGAAAAAGGAAATATAGGTCTTAAAAACGCAAAGTTATTGGCACATAATGTAAAAACTGTTAGCTCTACTCTCCCCCAATTTCAATTAAGTTTTAATGAGGGTGGCGAGGTGGAGTTATCACCGAAAAGTGAGGCGGAACTTCTTCAAATGAAAGCAGGTTTAGAGTATTTTTTATCTAATAATCAACAATAAAAAGAAGCGATGCTAATGACAGCATCGCTTCTTTCATTAAAAAAACATAAAAAAACCACAATCTTCACTATTAAATAGAGATCGTGGTCCTAGCTTTTATGATGGATTTTTATGTTATTCAATGTTGTATTAACTCCTTATTTATCTAATAATAGTTACGGTGTTTTGACCAGTTCTTTTAAACTGTTTTTCCCTCGTTCAACAAGGTTTAAATGTGTATTTCGAGCAAATTTTATATATTCTTTTCTTACTTCAAGCCATGCATTTCTGCGTTCGCGGGCATAATTGATACTAGATTCAGCATTTCTTTCAAAGTTATCCTCCAAGCGATCAACCATATGGAATACAGATTTAATTGGAGTCAGAGCCAATTTTTCTAATTGTCCAGATACTTCTTTCAACTGATTTTTAAGCTCTTCACGATCGTTAGAGATAATCACTTCTTCTTTCGGTTCCTCTTTACCTTCATTAAATTGATGCATTAATTCTGAAATCATTTCTTTATTGGTTTTTTTAGTTTGATTATACAGTTTTGCAATTGAATTTCTGTACTGCTTATTGAACTTAATTACCTCTTTTAATGCATTAATATATGCATCCTCACGATTTTCCCTAAGTTGCAGCGCACGCTCACGTGACTGTTCAAACTGATCCCAAAATGTGTTTACAAACGAACCCTCATGTATCGATTCCTCTGCAAGCGGCATCACTTTTTCATCAACAGATGGAACCGTTTCATTCTTCTTCTGTGCCATCGTTCTTCCTCCTCCTTTTTCTATTATTTACTTTCTCTATGGGATCCTTCTTTTGAAATGAAGGAATATAGAGCTCAAGGAAACTGGTATACATCTTAAAAAATTGATCTAAGAGGGATTGGTATGTTTCTAGTTGATTGGCATAGCCTTTTAAATATGTAACCCCAGCTTTTGTAATAGAATATCTTCTTTTTGCCGGACCACTTCCAGTAGTATCCCATTCAGAGGATACAAGCTCATCTTTTTCCAGTTGTCTTAGTAGTCTGTATAGATTTCCCTGGTCAAGCGTTTTGAACCCGAATGCTTCCAACCTTTGGCTAAGTTCATAACCGTGCAAAGAAACTTTACTAAGAAGTAATAAAATAAATGGCAACACAAAATTTTTGGATGGATTAACTGTTGGATTGTCTTGATTCACCATATCTTTATCACCTCACCTATATGTATTTTACACCTATGAGTAATAAATTGTCAATGCTGTAAATAAATATGAATAAAAGTAAATTTTATCGGTTTACAATATACTAAACTTGGTTATAAACTTAATAAAAATGAAAAGGTGGTGTAAAATGGAAAAAGCCAAATGGAGTAAATCGGGTGTACCATACTTGCATTTAGGAAGAGGTGAACCCTTGGTCCTTATCCATGGTTTAGGCGAAGTGAAAGAAGGGTGGCAAAATCAGTTTGAGTTAGCCGATCAGTACGAGCTTATTATTCCAGATCTAAGAGGTCATGGAGAGTGTACAAAAACGGATGGTATTTCCATACAGAATTTTGCTTTGGATATCATCGGTTTATTAAAGGAGCTTGGAATTGAAAACGCTCACATTCTTGGTTTGTCAATGGGTGGAGCTGTTGCACAAGAAATTTACCGCCAAGCACCCAACCTCTGCCGTTCTCTCTTGTTGATTAGCACTTTTCACTTTTTCCCAAAAAAACTAAAAAAGTTGTTATTTAATAATCGAAAAGCTAAATTTGAATCCGTTACCGCTGCAGGTAAACAAACAGAGTATATCTCCAAAATGGCACTTTATTCATGGAATAAGGAACTGCAAGAAATATTTGGACACTCTTTTCACCCAAAACACCAGATTTTTCTACAATCCTTAAACACATGTCTGGATGTGAATAACTTATCTTTACTGCCAAAAATCAGCGTTCCAACACTAATTATTGGCGGTCAGTATGACTCTGTTCTACCTGTCTGGATTCAAGCATGCATGCACAAGCTAATTCCACATTCCGAGTTTATCATCATGAGAAATACTGGTCACATTGCCAAACTTGAAGCTAAAGCCCGGTTTAATAACTTACTGCGTAGGTTCCTCAATCAACAAAAGCTAATTGCATAAGAATAACGGGAAGGGCATTGTCCTTCCCGTTACTAATATATTTCATTCCTCTTATTTTATACAACTTCTTCTTGGATTTTTTGTGAATGAATAGAAAGCCACTGATCAGCAAATTTGGCAAACATACCAGTTAAAGCAAGTGCAACGTGCCCGCCCTCGAACACTTGATATGTTTTATCTTCACTTGAAATCATATCCATAATAGGTAGACTTTGCTGTTCTAATACAAGTGTATCTCTAGATGTCGAGAACACAAAAGTTGGACACTTAATATTCTTTAAATCTACCTTCCTACCGCCAATTTCCAACTCACCCTTTAGGAGCTTGTTATCTTTATAAAAATCATTAAATAACTGCTTAAAGGCTGAGCCTGCAAAAGAGGCTGTATCTTTTGTCCATTTATCCATCCTTCGCCATTTTTCCACATAGTGTGGATCGTGCGCGCGGGTGATTAGGTTAATCCATGGACTAGTATAGACGGGTGAAAGTCCCCTAAACATGAGGTACATAAATTCGGATGGAATGACCCCATATACATCTGAGAAGCGGTTAAAGTCGATGGTTCCCTGTTGAAGTCCTTTTAACCATTTATCCGGCACAATTCCCACACTAAAATCAATGGGAACTGTCGCAAGAACCAAGTTCACTATTGGTAGTTTTGTAATAGAGGTAAAGATGGCTGAAATGGTACCACCCAGGCAATAGCCCACCAATGATATACCCTCTGCACCAGAATGCCTAAGTGCACGCTTCACGCCATTTTCAAGATAATTTAAGATGTAATCATCCAGGGTAATATCACTATCTTCATACTCAGGTGAGCCCCAGTCTAAGAAGTATACATCATATCCGCGCTCTGTTAGCCCCCCCACAACACTGCTACCTTCACCAACGTCTAAAATATAAGATTTATTTATTAGCGAATAAACTAGGAATATAGGAATTTGATATTTTTTATCTTTTGCCGGGTGAAAATATAAAGTTGATTTATTCTTTTTCCAAATAACTTCTCTTTGTGTCGGTTTAATATCTGGTTTCGGTTCTGTGAGAACCTTATAAACTTGATTCCACCTTGATGCTTCCTTTTCAAGATCAAGCTGAGGAATAAAATTGAAACGCGCTGAATTTCCACTCATCTTTTTCTCTCCTTTCACTATGATTTAGATACTACTGAACCTGTGAGCACTGGCTCTTTATCTTTTCCTTTACCTTTTTGCATTAAATTCTTTATGGACGCTAGTTCCGCTTTAATTTCTGTTAACTGTGACATCTCCTGTTTTAAACTCTGAATCTCTGCTTTTAACGTTCTAGTATCCTCTATATCCTGGGCGATTTGATGATATTCAACTTTCATTTGTTTAACTAGACTGACCAGTTCCTGAAACATCTCCACATGCTCTTTATTTAATGCGCTTAAGCTATCCTGTACATTCCAAATTTGTTCTTCTAGAATATCCATTTTCTCCTCAGATTGAACAGTAAGTTTTGCTACATTAGCTACATCTTTTTTGGTCGGTATATTCATTAATCCTGCCATTAGCTCTTGGTTCTTCCTTAAAAGATCCATGTATCGCGCATGACTCTCAGTACCAACCTTCATTAACCGCACGAACTCATTGTTGTCAGTCATCATATACAATAGACCATTTAATTGTTTTTCCCACATTCCACTTATTCGCTTGAATCCTTCAAAAGGATCGTATGTTTTATCTTTAGTCATCTTGCTTCTCCCCTTTAATTCTATGATTTTGAAAGTTCTTCTGTTTTTTCCAAATATTTATTGAGAGGAAACATAACTGATTTAATCTGTCTGGCAAAAAGATTAACAAAGCCCCTCTGACTCTCATAAATTATATTCCCAGCTTGTTTAACCGTTTTAATATATTGCATTCTCCCTTTTTTCCGCAGTGCGATATATTGGTCTATCATTTCGAGATATTTTTCCATGGTTAAGTAATTATTTAATGTTTGACATGGGGCAGAAAGAATAGACATCGTTTTCTTCTGAATTTGATCAATTTGAGCATTAATATCCTCATAAGATCGAATCGGAAAAAAATGCTGCAGACTAGTTGTTGACATTAAAAATTCTTCTCTTGCCGTTCTTTCCCATTCAGCAAATTCTTTATTAAATCTCTCAGCTATGTCTTTTACGTTTCCCTGATTCCTTTTTATACTCTCGGCGAAATGCTTTGCTTCTTTTAAAAAGACCTCATCCCGAAATTCAGCGTGTTTAGCCCATTCATCTATCTCTCCGAAGGCATGCTGCCATAGAACGTCTAAACTAGAAAGCTGCTCCATATCCTCATTTTCAACTGGTTGCTCTTCTTCTACCGGGTTTGTCTGTAGAATCTTATTTGGTGAGTTTTCTTTCATTGATTCTTTTTCAACTTCCTTTTTGTCAGGCATTTTTATCTCTTCCCTTCTATAATTTCTTATTCAACTTACGATCAGAAACTAGTACATATTTTGGATTTTTCTTGGGTGGTTTTTTAAAAATGATCTTTGAAGTAGTTCATGTGGAAGTTAATTATTGTGGTTAAACTTGTAGTTTTTCTTCCTCTTTACGTAACATTCGCCTTAACAGCTTGCCGACAGATGATTTGGGAAGTTCATTAAGAATTTCAATCTCTTTTGGAACTTTATAAGGTGCTAGGTTAATCTTTGCAAATTCTATTAGGTTCACCGGTGTTTCTACAGCACCTGTCTTTAACTTAACAAATGCCTTAACTGTTTCCCCTCTATAGCTGTCCGGAACACCGATAACAATGGCTTCCTCAACTGCCTCGTGCTTGTATAGTACTTCCTCAATTTCTCGGGGATACACATTATACCCGCTTGCAATAATAATATCTTTTTTTCGATCCAAAATATAAAAATAGCCATCTTCATCCATTTTGGCTATATCCCCTGTAAAGAGCCATCCGTCCTTCAATACCATTTCCGTATCCCCAGGCCGTTTCCAATAACCCTTCATTACCTGTGGACCGCGGAGAATGAGTTCACCTGCCTCCCCAATTGGAACGTCTTCAATTCCTTGTGGGGTTTGTATAATAATTCTCGCTTCAGTATCTGGTAAAGGAATACCAACACTACCTAATTTTCTTGGTAAAAATGGAGGGGTAGAGATTGCAGAAGGTGCCGTTTCTGATAAACCATACCCATCTGCTAATCTTACACCCACTCTTTTCTCAAAAGACCTTACCTGTTCGACTGGAAGGGGTGCACCCCCACTGCTTAGATAATATATATCTCCAAGATTACTTGCTTCTAAGTCTGGGTGACTATTGAAAGCGAAGATCATTGTTGGGACAGCTGTCATTTGAAATGGCTTTTCCCTTTTTACAAGATCTAATACCTCATTGACGTCAAACCTTGGTAATATTAACTGATTACAACCAATTCTGATTGCCGAAAGTGCATTACATGATAGGCCATAAACATGGAACATAGGAAGGACACTTACGATTTTGAAGTTCTCTGGTTTCTCATCTACTGCATTATAAGTGAAATCACATACCTGAATTATATTTGCTAAAAGATTATGATGGGTTAGCATTACCCCTTTAGATACTCCAGTGGTGCCGCCTGTGTATTGTAAGATAGCAACATCTTCATGTATGTCAATTGGAATATCAGGAATGACATTGTCATGTGTTAGAAAATCCTCAAAGTAAATATCCCCGGCAGAAAGCTGAATTCGGTTCCCGCCGAAGCCCACGACAATAATCCTCTTTAATGATGTTTTTGGCTGAACCCGCTTGACTCTCGAATAAAAGTCTTCAAATACAACCATATATTCCGCCTCAGAATCATTTAACACGTATTCAATTTCTCGTTCGACATACATAGGGTTCACTTGAACAGCAATTCCACCTAATCTAAACCCTGCAAATAGACTAAAAATATAGTGAGGACAATTGGGCAGCATTATCGCTAAACGATCTCCCTTTTTAAGGCCAATTCGATACAATGAGGCAGCAAACCATTCAGATACCATTTTTGTATCTTTATAGCTCCAAGACCTCCCATAAAAGGTAAGGGCCGGTCTTTCATCATGAATATTGGCTGCCTGATTCAAAAGGTCAAATAATGAATCGTACTCAATGGATACATTTTCACTAACCCTTGGATCGTAAAATTTTAACCATGGCTTTTTTTGATATACCACATTTTCCCCCTCCTTATAATCCTTCTTCTTTATTCACAAAGGCCTATACACCTGTATAAGCTTGTCTGTAAATTTCAGCAAGTTCACTTACAAATGGCTGTTTTGGATTGGCAATGGTGTCTTGATCATCAAAAGCAAGTTCGGCAAGTCCAGCAACCTTACTTTCAAATTCTGACTTTGTTACCCCGTTAGCTTGAATACTCATGGAAATATCTAGTTTTTCAGCAAGCTTTATAATGGCCGTAATTAAGCTATCAATTCCTTCTTCTGTCGTACTGGCGGGTAGTCCAAGCATTTTGGCAATTTCGCAATATCGTTTATCCGCAATAAAGTATTCATATTTCGGATAGGTCATAAATTTATTTGGTTTGGCTGAATTGTAACGAATCACATGTGGTAAAAGTAATGCGTTTGCACGTCCATGTGGAATGTGAAACTCAGCACCAAGTACATGCGCTAAGCTATGGTTGATTCCTAAAAAGGAATTGGCAAAGGCCATCCCAGCTATAGTTGAGGCATTGTGCATTTTTTCTCGTGCTAATTCATCACTGCCATCCCTATAAGCTCTTGGTAAATACTCAAAAACCAACTGAATGGCTTTAAGTGCCAGCCCGTCCGTGTAATCATTTGCCAAAACCGAAACATATGCTTCAATCGCATGGGTTAGAACATCCATCCCTGTATCAGCGGTAACATCCTTTGGAACAGTCATTGCAAACTGCGGATCAATAATTGCCACATCAGGTGTTAGCTGAAAATCTGCTAGCGGGTATTTAATGTTAGCCTTTTTATCAGTAATAACAGAGAAGGCTGTCACTTCTGAACCTGTACCTGATGTCGTTGGAATCGCGATAAATTTAGCCTTTTGGCGAAGAATCGGGAATTTAACGACTCGCTTATTCGGATCAAAGAATTTTTGAGTTAAACTATGGAAGTCCGTTTCTGGGTGCTCGTAAAATAACCACATCGCTTTTGCCGCATCCATTACCGAACCACCACCGAGAGCAATAATGACATCGGGCTGAAACCTTCTCATTCTCTCAGCACCATTCATGACCGTTTCAATACTAGGCTCTGGCTCAATTTCAGAAAATGTCTCCCATTGAACCTTGTTTTGATGTTTTTCAAGATAGTATAAAACCTTGTCGACAAAGCCATTTTTCACAGAACTTCCACTTGTTACAATAAATGCTCTCGAGATATTTGGAATCGAAGCAAGCACTTGGATGGAATTTTTCTCAAAGAAAATCTGTGATGGAACTTTAAACCATTGTGTAAACGTTCTTCTTTTTGCAACTTTTTTAATGTTGATGAGGTTAGCGGCTCCAACATTCTGTGACACTGAATTCCCCCCATATGTTCCACATCCGATTGTTAAGGACGGAAGTGAAGTGTTATAAATATCTCCAATTGCGCCATGTGTGGAAGGAGTATTAACGATGATTCGACCAGCCATCATGCGTGCTGCAAACATATCAATAAGGCTTTGGTCTGCAGTATGAATGGCTGCTGAATGTCCTAGCCCCCCATACTCCAGTGTTTCTTCTGCAATTTTTAAGCCTTCCGTAAAATTAGTAACCTTATAGCATGCTAAGATTGGACTTAGTTTTTCACAGGAAAGTGGGTAGTTAGGACCTACTCCCTCTAACTCAGCAATAAGAATCTTCGTATTTACTGGAACGTTTATTCCAGCCATTTTCGCAATCACATACGCTGGTAATCCAACAATTAACTGATTAATAGAATTAGTTTTTTCAAATATAGCCACTTTTTCTAGCATCTTGCGTTCTTCTTCATTAAGAAAATAGCAATGATTATCTATCATTTCTTGTTTCACTTCATCATAAATTTCTTGATCGATAATCAATGCTTGTTCCGAAGCGCAAATCATACCGTTGTCAAAGGTTTTGGATAAGATTACATCGTTAACAGCACGCTTAATATGAGCTGTTTTCTCGATATAACAAGGTACATTCCCTGCTCCCACTCCAAGAGCCGGTTTACCTGAGCTATAAGCGGCTTTTACCAAATTAGGTCCACCTGTTGCTAAAATGAGCGATATCTTTGGATGCATCATTAGAGCTTGAAAAGCTTCATGGGAAGGCTCTTCAATCCATTGGATGCAGTTTTCTGGAGCGCCTGCTCTGATGGCGGCTTTCTTTAACAATTCGGCTGCCTCTTTGCAGCATTGTTGTGCATATTTTGGAAAGGCAAATATAATAGGATTCCTAGTTTTAAGTGAAATTAATGATTTGAAAATCACCGTTGAGGTTGGATTTGTAATTGGAATGACACCTGCGATGACGCCTACTGGCTCTGCCATCTCTACCATTCCCTCATTTTCGTCTTCACTAATGACACCAACGGTTTTCATGTTCCGTATATTGTTATAAATAAATTCTGTTGCAAACATATTTTTAAAAACTTTATCCTCATAAACTCCGCGGCGTGTTTCATTTACAGCAAGCTTTGCCAGTTCCTTATGGTTTTCAAGCGCGGTCAGTGCCATTTGCTTTACAATTTCATCAACCATTTCCTGGTTGTAACAACGGAAAGCACCGAGTGACTTCAAGGCATTGTTTGCTAACGAGTCGATCATCGCAGCAACCGTTTGAGTTTCAAGTACCACTCTTTCTTTTACAGACATTTTTGTCCCCTCCGAATCATCATCGAATACAAAATTTTAGAAATTAGGTATGTTTGGTTTCTCACAAAATCGTTTTTATTCACTCCCTTACTCCTGCTGGCTAAAATATATCATTTAAAAATTCCGAAAAATGTCGAATTGTGTTAAAAAACGAATGAGTACTCATTCATTTCAGGATAATTCATAAAAAATTCAAAATTACAGACACACTCTTTTAGAAAACAAAAAGAGACTGACTTTTGTTTGTCAGCCTCTCTTAATATCAACCAGTATTCCTTAAACCAGCAGAAATTCCGCTTATTGTAAGTAGAACTTGTGTTATTAATTCATCATTCGGATCATCTTGCGTCCTTAATTCTTTTATTAACTCAACCTGTAAGAAGTTTAATGGATCTACATAAGGATTACGTCTGTGTACCGACTCTTGAATATTTGGAGTATGATCCAGCAATTCCTTATCCCCTGTTATTTTCAACAAAATAACTTTTGTTCTTTCATATTCTTCTAAGATATTATTGAAAATTCTGTCTGCAATCGCCTTATCTTCAACAAGTGTTAAATATTCCTTCGCTGTCGTAATATCAGCTTTCATCAATGCCATGTGCAAATTATCAATTGTTGATCGGAAGAATGGCCACTTCTCATACATTTGTTGTAAGAGCTTAAGATTTTCTGTACTTTTAGAAGCGAAAGTATCTAATCCAGTTCCTGCTGCATACCATGCAGGGAGTAACTGCCTGCTTTGGGTCCAAGCAAACACCCATGGTATGGCCCTTAAATCCTCAAATCGTCCTCGATTTTTTCTACTCATTGGCCTTGACCCAATATTTAAGTCCCCGAGTTCCCTTAGAGGAGTAGCTTCATTAAAGTAAGTTAAAAAGTCTGGATCGCCAAATACAAGTGATTGATATTTCCCAAAAGAAATACCTGCGATTTCCTCAATGGTTTCTTCCCAAATTGGATCTCGGTGATATCCTGCCTCTTTTGATACATGTGTTGCCGCTAGCAGCAATGTAGACGTCGCTTGCTCCAAACTGCGGTAAGCAATATCCTCAAGCAAATACCTTGATGATAAAACCTCTCCCTGTTCGGTAATTTTAACGCCATCTCCAATGGTTTCTGCTGGTTGAGATAAGATACTCTTATTTAATGGACCGCCGCCACGTCCTAATGAACCACCACGTCCATGGAAGAACTTAAGACCGATTTCATACTCTTTAGCCATTTTATGAATTTCAATCTGCGCTCTGTATAGCTTCCAGTTGGCAGTTAATGTCCCGCCGTCCTTGCTGCCGTCAGAATAGCCCAGCATAATTTCCTGTTGATCCCCTAAAATTTGCAAGTGATTGCGATAAACCGGCATTTCAAAAAGGGTTTGCATGATTTTAGGACCAGCCACAAGGTCATCAATCGTTTCTAGGAGTGGGGCAACATTTAAATTACTTTCTAAAGTACCGTCTGCATGGAGTCGATAAATTCCCGCCTCTTTTGCTAAAACAAGGACTTCAAGCAAATCACTTGGTGATTTAGTCATACTTACAAGATAGACAGTTATAGCTCTCTTTCCAAACTCTTCATGTGCCTCTTTGATCATTTGGAACACTTTAATCATCTCCTGCGTTTCCGCAGAATAATCTTCATTTAATAATAGGAGTGGGCGTGGATCCATAAGGATGTTCTGTAAAATTTTTAATTTTTCTTCTTCAGGAAGCACTGAATAATTCTCAGTAATACGGACCTTACGTAAAATCTCTGAAATAGCTGCTTCATGTTCCCCACTATGGTTACGAATATCAAGAGTAGCTAAATGGAAACCAAACAATTGCACTTGACGGATTAGCTTTTGAATAATTTTTAATTCATGCGCAGTGGGATGATGCTTTTTTAAACTTCTTTTTATAATAAATAGGTCTTCTAATAATTCCTCTGCAGAACGATAACCTAGTTCTGAGTTCCCCACTTGCTTAACCCGTTCAATAATAAGCGCAAATGCACGGCGGTACACCTCTGATTTAATTGGCCATTTTTTTTCTTCCCTTAAGTAAGTATCTTCCTTCTCATTAATAAACGTAAGGAGCTCCTCACTTACCTCTACACGTTTAGTAGAGTGGCTGTACCTCTTCATTAGGTCAACTAAAACAGTCTTATACTTCTTTAACACCAATCTCCTTTGCCTGTTTAATGTTTCCCATGTGACATCATGAGTAACATTTGGATTACCATCTCGGTCTCCACCAATCCAAGATCCGAAACGTAGAAAATTAGGAACTTCCCAAGTAGTCGTTGAATAGTAACTCCCTAAGCAATTAGCCAATTCCTGGTGTATTTCCGGTAGGACTTCAAAAAGTGTTTGGTCAAAATAATAAAGTCCATTCCTTACTTCATCTAAAACAGTCGGCTTATGCTCACGTAATTCATCGGTTTGCCAAAGGATGGTCACTTCATTAAACAAGCTCTCTTCAAGCTTCTTTCTTTCTCTGCTTGTTAATAACGGATGATCTAAGCTTTTTAAGATGTCAGCAATTCGTTGTTGAATTTCAAGAATCGAGCGTTTCGTCGCCTCCGTTGGATGGGCTGTTATCACTAATTCCAACGAGAGTGTATGTAATACATTTCGAATTACTTCTTCATTAATATTGTTCTCTTTAAGAGAAAGAACCGCACTCTCTATAGAAGCAGGTTGTACAATAGTATCATCTTGAAGCTGATACTCTCTTCTTCTTCTAATACGGTGATTTTGTTCAGCAGCATTTATTAAATGAAAATACATTGAAAAAGCACGGATGATTTGCCTTCTCATCGGTGAGCTTAAATTTGCAATTTCAGCTTTTAAGTCAGCATAAATTTCCTGATCAAAGTGTGTTCTTAGTGTTTTAGTCATATGTCTAATCTTTTCCACTTTTTCGAACAGTTCGGAACCACCATGATTGACGAGGATTTCCCCAAGCATTTTTCCAAGTAATTTCACATCGCGTCGCAACGGAAGACTGCTGTCATTTACTTTTAATTCTGTAGCCATACTATTCACCTTCCTATAATCAAAAAATTCGCTAAATTTTTATTTATAAATATACCATAACTTTACCCATCATGTGAAAGAAATAACTTACTTTTTTAAAAAATAGAAAAAAACCTGCACATTGCAGGTTCTGATCATATAGGATTTATTCTTTTCTATCAATGACGAGGACATAAGTTTTTCGATCATCATCACTATAAGTTACAACAATTGAAATAACGGTTTTGTTATCATCGTCTAACTTGATCGTTTTGCTTGTGCCACCTTCAATTAAGATGGTTGAACTGCTGTAGCGTGCAGTTGGGCTTAATGATATGTAATCAACATCATTACCAACAGACACATGGTAAGTAAATTCATCAGTAGAAAATGCACTATCCCATGTTCCATTGTTAACTGTTAGTGAAGAAAGGGTTGCTTTACTGACTTTTTGTGCTGTGATTGTGGTATTACCTTGTTGGCTCATAGTTGGTTGGAATGTATTGGTTCGATTGTTTTGTGTTGGGATGGTTGTTTGTGAATTAGCCGAATTACCCCTAGCCACATTTATTGTATAGGTCTTTTTTTCCCCATTCTCTGCCGTAACAACAATAGTGATGATTGATTTCCCAATAGGAAGGTCCACCGAAACACTTCCTTCTTTAAGGCTAGTCCCATTTACCTGAATGGTTGATGTGGACTCAACTGTAGTTGGTGTAATCGTAAGAGAAGCCATGTCATTTGCTACTTTGATACTATAGTTGTTAATTTCAGATGAAAAGTTCGGTGATAGTTTTCCAGTAGATAATTCTATATTTTGCAAGAGGTTGTTCCCATTTTGTTTTCTAGTAACGGTAAGCGTATAGGTATTCTGTTGATGTGTACCGTCAGAAACAGTAATGAGGAATTTGTTTTCTCCTGTTTGAAGTGAAAATGTGCTAGCTACACCACTTTTGATAGACGTGTCATCTATGGTAATACTGGCATCTGGATTACCACTTTCTACAAGTAAATTTATTTCCTTTGTCTCATTTTCTACAGTGGTAGAATATTCTTTAACATCTGCAGTAGAATCATAATCGAGCTTAATCCCTTCAATTTCTAATTTTGAAAGTGTGTTTTCAGACTGATTTTCCTTTACAAGAACTGTACTTTCAGCAAATGCAATTGGTATGTAAAAATAGTTCCCCATCCCGATCATGGAAGCAACAAGTATGATATTTATTCCTCTTTTTGGTACCTTCGCAAACATGTCTTTTCCTCCCGCAACAATAATGTAGACTAAAGGTACCACTGGATGCTTAAGAAAACCTTAACTTTTTTAAAAGAAGATATCTTTTCTACGTTACCGGATCCTGTATTTTTTCGCTCGTTCGGGCACGTAGACCCACCAAATCAAATACGGTTTAGTCACAGCGACCTTTCGTAGGTGACTACAATCTCCTTTGGTTCGCACATTAATGACAGTAAAGCATAACAAGTATCAAGGTCGGTATTATAGCAAAGGGTTTTCTCTTTAAAAAAGCCGTAAATCTCTTTTACAAGATTTACGACTTTTTTCTATCTTCTATTGAATTCTTCCAGTTTAGAAGAGATGGCTACGGCTACTTCTTCATCAGACTTTTGAATGGCTTTTTTAAAAAGTGTATTAGCTAAAGAGCCCATAGGACCGGTTGCATTAATTTCAAGAAACCCTGTTACTCTTGTTTTGTTTCTATTTATTGCTTTAGCTTCGAAATATCCTTCACCTAGGTATTTTTCATTCGAGCGCTTTAATTCAAAACTTACCTTCAAAGGTTCATTCCATATGATATTATCAATGATTAAACTGACCTTTTTTTTCATAATGCCTAAGAGGTCGCTTTTAAATTCCCATGTAATTTGGTTATCATTTACTATTTCATGTTGAATATAACCTGGGACCAAGGGGGCCCAGTTATCCGGATCGCGTATAAATTTCCAAATCACTTCAATTGGGATATCTAATTCTACATGTTGAATTTCACTTGGCATTTATATCCCTCTTTCATAATCATTGTAAAAAGCCTTCAAGTATTTGAAGGCCTTTTTAAATATATATGTTTATAAACCAGTTTATAGAAGAAATATCCCAAACTAACGAATTGCGTCAAGAAAAATATTCTGTTTCATTATAAATTGATGGATTCGTTCTGCTGCTATCGATAACTGTTCTGGGGGCTGTACCATAGCTATTCGTACATACCCTTCTCCCAACCTTCCAAATGCGTCACCTGGAATGACTGCCACACCTGCTTGATCAATCAATTCAAAGGCAAATTCCCTTGATGTCCATCCAGCAGGTATTTTTGCCCACACAAACATCGTTGCAAGAGACTTTTCAACCTGCCATCCACTTTTCTTTAGACCAGAAATTAATGCATCCCGACGAAGTTCATATTCTTTCACTTGTTCTCGAAGAAAATGAAAGTCGGAGGTCAATGCCGTTACTGCTGCTTTTTGTATCGGATAAAAAATTCCATAATCAATATGAGACTTAAATGAAGCTAAAATCTCAATGGCTTGCCTATTGCCGACAACGTATCCGATTCGACAACCAGCCATATTAAAGGTTTTGGAAAGTGAATTGAACTCAATTCCGACCTCTTTTGCTCCTGGAATTGACATGAAACTAAGCTGTGGATGATCATCAAAAATCAATTCAGAATATGCAAAATCATGAACAATCAAGATTTCATGCTGCTTTGCAAAGGCCACTACCTTTTCAAAGAAACTTCTATCTGCTAATGCAGTAACAGGGTTTCCGGGATAACTGATAATCATCATTTTTGTATTCTGAAGAACTTCTAATGGGATTTCATCCAACTTTGGTTGAAACTTATTTTCGGCTAACAACGGTAGAGGATAAATTACTCCACCCGCAATGTTTACACTTGCTTCATAAATGGGATAACCAGGGTCTGGAATCAAAACATAGTCACCTGGATTAATCAGGGCTGTAGCCAAGTGTGCCAATCCATCCTGTGAACCCATTAACTGTAATACTTCATTTTCTTGGTTTAGTTCAACCGCATACCTTTTTTTATAAAAATAACTGACTGCTTCATGAAATTCAGATATTCCTGTCAGTGTATATCCATATCGACTTGTGTCCTTTGCAGCTTCAACTAATGAATCCACCACAAACGACGGTGGGGGAAAATCAGGAGACCCGACACTTAAATCAATGACATCTTTTCCTCTTTTTATGGCTTCTTTCTTACGATTCGCTACTTCTTGAAAAATACTTGCAGACATCTTTTGCAGTTTTTTCGATGCTATGAGATTCATAGTCCTTCCCCCACAATCATATTTTTTACAGAATCTTTCCTAGTATAATAATTTTATTTATTTTAACATAATTCAGATTATATCAGTCTAATGATTTGTATTCTATATTTCTAAATAACCATTGATTATTATCCCTTCATAAATTAAGATTTGTAGATAGGTAAAAAGTTCAGAATAGTCAATGCACTTTATGGAGGTAACTGAATTGAAATTCTTTCAGTATTGTTTATTCTTTTTGGGGTTAACCTTTTTTGGCTTAGGCAACGCTATTGCGGTTAAAGTTAAATATGTTGGCCTCCATCCCTGGGAAGTACTGAATGTAGCTCTTTATGAACATTTTGGTTTTACCATTGGTACATGGGGAGTGGTGTGTGGTTTGATTCTTATCCTCATTTCATTCTTCGTAGCTAGAAGCTATATCAATATTGGCACCATTTTAAACGCTTTATGCATTGGGCCCATTATGGATTTTTTTCTTTGGTTAGATATTCTTCCGAAGGCAACCCATTCCTGGGTAGATTATGTTATTTTATTAGTTGCAATTGTTATTACTGGAATCGGTGGTGGCATGTATGTGGCAGCGGGGATAGGGGCAGGTCCTCGTGACGGCTTTATGCTTTCGATTTCCGATAAAACAAGACTTTCAGTTAGCCAAGCAAGAATTATGGTTGAAAGCTTCGTCTTAATTATTGGATTCCTTTTAGGTGGTCCGGTATTTATCGCCACTTTTGTCTATACATTTATTCAGAGTCCTGTTTTTCAACGTTCCTTGAAGGTGTTTAAGTCATTGGTGAAATCCCTAAAAAAAAGAAAAGAACAAAGCCAGGAAAGCGTTGTTTTGTAATATTAAGAAGAGGCTGACTCATAAGGGGTCTGACCCCACTGAAAAAACAATATCTAGACTAGATTACTCTAAGTTTTAACTAGATATTAAATCGTGGGGTCTGACCTCTTTGCTTTTGAGTCAGCCTCATTTCTATAGTATTCTTTTTATTCCTGGAATCTTGCATACCCAGGCTGATAAAACAAATCCAGTAATGGGTCCGGTTACTGCAACGATTAAAAACTTCAAAAGGGCCGGAAGATCAAATTGGTGTAAATATAAACTTAAACTAACAAGAACAAGTGAATGGATGATATACAGGGTATAAGCTGATTCAGATAACGTTCTCCAAATCTTCTTCGTTACATTATGCCTTGTTTTAAACATTGAAAGCAGCCATAAGCAAATACCTATGCAAACAAATGGCTCCCACATCGCATATACCAAAGCCTGAAATCCCCAACCACCTGAAACATGCATATTTCCCTCTAAGGCACCTGTCGCTATTAATGCAATTGGTAAAATAGGGATGGTAATGACTGAGATCAAAGCCCAAAGTTTTACTGTTTTCACACTTATCTGATCTAACCAATTATGCTGATACGCTGTTGAACCGGCGATAAATAGTAAGATATACGAAGGAAAATAACCAAACTGTAAACCTAGAATTCCCTCTCCTGTTGGCCAACCAAAGCGAATTAAAAATGCTGCTATACCTAAGCTAATTGCCGTAAAGAATAATTTCCTATTTGAAGGAAAATCTTTTGAAGCTTGTTGGATTCCTAAAAAGAACTTACGAAAAGCAATATAAAGAATCGAAAAAATTAATAAAGCTTCAACAAACCATAATGGACCAATGTTAATGCTATGCAAGGTAAGGATCTCTTTTTGATAGAATTCACTAATGGAATATTCATTCTTAAATCCTACTATATATTGGATAAATGGTCCTATTAGAAAAGTATAAAAAATTAATGGAATCCCTAAGCGAATTAAACGGTCTTTTAAGAAAACTTTAGCTCCTTTCCGGTTAAAAGATGGAGGAGTAAAATATCCAGAAAGAAAGAAAAATAACCCCATAAAAAATGATTGATTAATAGCCGTAAAAAGAGTCAAAATAATAGCGGTCACACTTAAACCGTTGGTAGGTTCGACATCTTCATAAAGCCATGACCCATCTGCCCCGTAGGTTATTGCTGTGTGATGAACTAAGACCAAGACGGTTAGTACGACACGTAAATGGTCTAAATAGAATAACCTCTTTTTTTCCATTTATTTCTCCCCCCTAGAGGTTTACACCTTCTTCATTATCTGACTGAAAATCTAGGAAAAATGTTACAAAAAAATTCACCCAAAGGATGGAGCTACTTAGACCATATCTGGCACATTCACTTTCTTTAATCCTTTTAAGGTGAAACAACTGGCAAAGATGACGAGCGAAAATAGGAGAAATATATGGCTTACACCAATATTAGAGATTAAACTACCTGTTGTTAGGGCAGATGAAATTTTTACAATAGAAGCTAGGATGGTTCTTAAACCAACGACCCTCCCAATAAACTCTTTTGTTGAATTCAGTTGGATTAGTGATTGAGTAATAATTAGGTGGGACATTGTAAATAATCCGAGAATAAATATGAAAATTGCAGATGCCACTTTAAAGCTAGTAAAATGTAATAAAACAGCTGTTGTTGCCATTCCCACCATGGTAATAACAATAGACCATTGTTTATATCTTTTTAAAAAATAAGTTACAACAATTCCTGCGAGTATTCCCCCTGCTGCAAAAGAAATATCAAATACCGAATATAATCCGCTACCTCCTTTAAATACCTTTGCTAAGGGTAAAAGGATAGTTGTGGTCATTTGGATACTAATGCTATTTAAAATGGATAAAAAAAGAAGGTATTTCATTCCCTCACGATTCTTGATAAAATCCCATCCGGAAATCAGCTCTGAGTTGTATTGAATTTTACTCTGTTTCTTTTGTTTGGTATTGATTTGCTTCACCAAATAATAGAGAACTGCAGCTACTAGAAATGTCAGTGAGTTAATAAAGAAACTAAGGGCTAATGACAATTTTAAAAGCAGCACACCAGAAACAGCAGACCCTACAATTAAAGCACCTTCATTGAGTGATGAAGACTTGGAGATCACGAAGGGAATATCTTTATCTTGGAAAGATTCTTTTATAAAAGACTGCTCAGCTGGTTTATAAATGGTGTAACAGACAGCTAATAGGAACTGTAAAAAATAGATGAAAATTGTTGATTCAAAATGTAAAAGGATCAAAATAGACATGGTTAATACAATGATGAATCGAAAGATGTCTGTCATGACGACAATCACTTTTGATTGATGATGATCAACATATACAGAAACAATTGGTGTTAATAGTATGCTTGGCAAATAGTATATGGCAATCATCACACCTATCGATATTGCTTCACCTGTTAAATGGTAAATGTACCACATAATTGCAATTTGCTGTATTCCGTCTCCGAAATTACTAATCATCGAACCTAATAAATACGGTAATTTATTATTCGTCATTTGTATTCCCCCTTTTTCTACCTCCCTTATTGTAAATTCAATTCTTAATAAGTAAAATTACAATTATTTTATTACATAGCATAAAAAAAACTTATTAAAATAAAAAGCAGTTATCTACATAGATAACTGCTTTTAAATCATTTCACCGTATCTAACAGGTCTCCCCATGTTACTAGTCTTGGTGTTTTTTCACCGCTGAATATGGGATTTACAAAACTAAGTAACTTCCCGTCCTCAGAGCGAATTTCAAAGCGGATCCAGCTTACTTCTGATTTTTTTATCTTAAATTGGTTTTGGATAATTTTCCCCTCAGCAATCTTGATATCTTTTACTGATTGACCGTCTTGAATCCAATGAAGGGTCACATTCGCTGGGGTTTTCATTGGCATAATCTCATACCATACCTCGACCTCATCCTTTTCATCAAAACAATCGGTTAAATTACTACCCGGCAAATAGGACACTCCATCTACAAAAATATTAATAATAAATTCAGGCCCTCTTGATACATACGCTCGGCCCCTTCTTACCCCATTTAATAGAGACCTAGCTGTCAGTTCTTCACAATAGACAAATGTTGCAGGATCCCCAATGACAGATGGAGGCCCATCTTCCTCATATGACTCTGTAGGCAATAAATGTGAATCGGATCCGCCAATTCCATACATCCGATACCCATCATTCCACAACGTATTCCATAAAATAAGTGCCTGTTCTGTCGCTTCCGGGTTATCCTTGTAGGTTGGATCATTCCAAATTTCAATCACATCGATATCAGCTAACAGAGTTGTGCGATACTGCCACTCCCAAGGTTTTAGCATAGGGTGATTTATGCTGACTATGGCATCAGCTGTCTTGACCTCACGTATAATTCGGTTCATGCCTTCTTCTGTCTCCATACCACCATCTGCACAAGACGGACGCCAATCAATCCATTTGGTTAGGCCGAGTGCATTAAAGTGCCCTTTTGAAGAAGTAATTTCCACACCAGGAATCACCATAATTTCATCTTCTAGCCATTTTGTTGGAAGTATATTATGGTCAGTAGCTACAAAGAAATCCAAATTCATTTTTCTGGCCTGAGCCATTCCATTAAAAGGTGTCATCTTACCGTCTGATTCCGTTGTATGTGTATGAAAATCCCCTTTATACCATCGTATCTCAGAATTAAACACCTGATCTTTTTGATAATCGTTTAAAAGAAAGCCCTTTGCCATTCCGTCCTTTGACCAGGTTATACCTTCCACGCTATTTTCATTTTTTCGCCCAAAACCACCCATATATTCTATCGTATAGTGACGATTTTCAGATGTAGGGTTACTCAAAATTTCTATCGACCATGTTCCTGAAGCTAGTTTTCCAGTAACAGCACCAAAGCTTGTATCCTTCGAAGAAGTAGAAATCATAATTGTCTTGGGCTCATTAATGGCAAGGGATTGAGCCCTTAGATTTTGATTAGGATCCCATATTAAAATCGAGTACCATCCTTTAACCGAAAAAGAGATGGTCAATTCAAGCCAGTCAAATTCAGTATCTACATCAAACGGTACAGAGAAAGACGGTGCCTGTAACACACCGTCAATCTTTGTTGAGTACGAAGCAGTCAACGTCCATCCTCCTCTTTATTTTTTCACTACTTTATCTAGTGCCCTTTGTGCCTCTTTTTGGGCATCCTTCAATGCCTTTTCAGCAGAAACCCCTTCAATCTCTACTTTATCTGCAGCTTTTACTAGTGCATCGTAAATTTTGCCACCAGTTGGATCGACAAATGGTGGTGTAGCAATTTGCGCCTGCTGTAACGGCACATTAATTTGTGGATTCTTCTCAGCAAACTCCTTGTATGCTGGAACATCCTGTGCCGATTTTCTAACTGGAATATAACCAGAATTAATCGACCAATCAGCTGTGTTTTCAGCATTTGTGAAGAACTTCAACCATTTAAATGCAGCCTTCTTTTCTTTCTCAGATGCTAATACAGGAATCGCACCCATCTGTGCCCCTGCATGTGGAGCTGCTTGATGACCTTCCCATCCAGGCTGTGGATAAGCTGCTAGGATAGAGAAATCTAAATCTCCTTGGTCTCCACTTGAACCTGTGTAACCTGCCGCACGACCCTGCATAGCATCATCAATCGTCTTATACCAATATTCCCAGCCCTGACCATCGTGATGAATCGTCATCGTCTTATCCTCGTGAATTCCTTTTTTGAAAAAATCCCATGCTTTTACCCATTCTGGGGAATCAACTAACACTTTTTTGCCGTCTTCACTTAAATACTTCGCACCATTACTTAGTGCTGCATCAATCATGTTATCTGGTCCCCACATTGGAGCCCAACCATAGACCTCTGTTTTATCTCCACTTTTCTTAGTTAATTGTTTCGTTGCTTCTGCAAAGGATTCCCATGTCTTTAATTGTTCAGGAGCAATGCCAGCTTTCTCAAACATATCCTTACGATAATAAAGAACTTGTGTGGTTCCATAAAGCGGTAGTGCATATTGTTCTCCATTAATGGATCCTTGCTGATAAAAAGCATCAACAAAATCTTCTGGATGGAAGTCAGCATCCTCTTTTATGTATTTTGTCAGAGGTGCTAAAGTTCCTTTTTTTGCGAAAGCATCCATCGGGTCATTTTTCAAAAGAACTGCCGCTGGAACTTTTTTTGCTGCTATCGCTGCTTGCAGCTTTTGTAATGTTTCATCATATGAACCTTGAGCTACACCCTTAACCTTTACTTCATTTTGGCTAGCGTTAAATTCTTTAATTCTTTTTTCAACATTCTCACCAAGCTTTCCGCCTAGACCATACCAAAACTCAATTTCTACTGGTCCATTTGCAGATGACTTCTCTGAAGAACAACCTGAAATCATTGAGACTAGTAATAAAACAATCAAACTAAATATACCTATTTTTCTTGTAAACATTTTTTTCTCCCCTTTTTATCCTTTTAACCCCTGGTCACTAATGCCAGAGATAATCCACTTTTGTACAAATATGAATAATATCAATAATGGCAAGACTGCGAATGCGCTTGCAGCCATGATAAGTGGCCATTGAATTCCATATGCGCCTTCTTGAATAAAGAATTGCCTTAACCCAGTAGTGATTAACATTTTGCTTTCACTAGTGGTTATTAATGTTGGCCAGAGATAACTATTATAGTTTTGGACAAAGCTAATTAACGCAAAAGTGATGAAGGTAGCTTTCGTCGTAGGAAAAATAATCCTCCAAATGATGGTCCAGTGTGTTGCTCCATCTACTCTTCCAGCCTCAATCAATTCTTTTGGCACCTGAAGGAATGCTTGCCTAAACAAAAAGATCCCAAAGACACTGCAAGCATTTGATAAAATGAGCCCTTTATACGTATCTAGTAAATGAAAATCGGCTAAGATGACGTAGCTTGGTACATATGTAGCCGCAACAGGTAGCATATAGGAAATCAAAATGATTCCAAATAATAGATTTCTTCCTTTAAAATGCAATTGGGTAAAAGCATAAGCAATCAGTGCTGAGTTAACGATTTGAATAAGAACAATGCCCGTTGCGGTAAAGACACTATTAAAGATATATTGGTCAAATGGCGCCATGGACCATGCTTCGGTAAAATGGTTCCACATGGGTTTTTCTGGCCAAAGTGTGGGTGGAAACTGCCAAATTTCATCCTTTGTTTTAAGCGCACTTACCACCATCCATAAGAAAGGAAATACCATCATGATGCTAATGAAGATCAAAACTACATGCCTTGCTAGTAAAATAGGTACTTTTTTCAACTCACCAGCCCCCTTTCTTTTATTGGTAATGCACCCATCGTTTGGATAATAGAAACTGTAGGAACGAGAATACTGCAGTAATCAACACCAATATGATGGCCGTTGCAGTTGCCTTTCCCATGTTAAATTCCTCAAATGCTGTTTGGTAATAGAAATAAAGCATGGTTCGAGTACTTCCTGCAGGACCACCCTGAGTTAACACTTGAATCTGATCATAGGCCTGGAGTGCGTCAATCGAGGTGATGACTACCAAGAATAGGGTTGTTGGTGAAATAATTGGAATTGTAATATGTACAAATTGGCGCCATTTGCTTGCCCCGTCTAATGAAGCTGCTTCGTAAAGACTGACTGGAACCTTTTTCAAAGCGTTTAAGTAAAAAATCATTGCCCAACCTACACCCTTCCAAACACTAACGATAATGACAGCAGGCATCGCCCAAGTAGAGCTAGAAGTCCATTCAAGACCAGGAAGGTGAAGTAAGTTAAGAATCCAATTCGCAAATCCTACTTTCGGTTCATAAATCCATGACCAAACAATGGAAATGGCGACAGTGGGAGTAACCCACGGTGAAAATATCAAAGTCCGATAGATTCCCATTCCCTTACTCTTCCCACTTACTAACAAAGCAAGCAACAAACCTCCTACTACACAAGGAAGGACTACGCCCATTGAAAAAACGAATGTATTTAAGAGGACGGAGTAAAAGGTAGGATCTGTTAATAAATCCGTATAATTGCTAAAACCCACAAATTCGTATTCAGGGCTGACATAGTCCCAATTTGTAAAACTAATAAAGAAGGATTTTCCCATTGGATAAATCCAGAAGATTAGCAGCGGAATAATAGCTGGTAGGATAAACAACAAGGGAGCTATGGAGAGGCTTTTTCTCTTCTCCTTTTTTGCTATGAATCTCTTACTCTGATTTAGTTTTGCTACTGGTGTACTCACACGATCACCCCTTTCTTCAATTTATGAACTCATTTACATTTTATACATTCAATTTTTGAATACGTTTTAATCTTACCAGTGGTTTCCTTATATGTAAACAATAAAAGTAAAAAAATTGTCACATTTCCTGTTTTTTTGTCCCGGGAAATACTTTTCAACACAAAAAAACCGCTTGGATTCCAAGCGGTAAAATGACTGAAATTATAACCACACTTCCTCGAGAACTTCTCTAAATAACTCATCGAGTAATGGGGTGAAATTCTCCTTTGTTATCTTTAATGACTTTGTGTATCCCTCTAGTCGTATCAATTCATCTTCTAGAAATTCGTTTATCACTGTAACCTTGGGCTCAAGTTTCAGCTCATCCCCTCTTATTTTCCTTTCTAGCAAGGTAAGAATTTCTTTTTTAAGCTCACCCTCTCCAAGTAAATCCATAATCAAATCTTGAAACAAAATTGGGGGAACAGTATTATATTTTTCAATCCACATACAGGCCAATATGGGCCGAAGGACATAAAAATATTTTTTTATTTTCACCTGATCACCTTGAAGATAATCACGATAATTGCCCCTCGCCATGTTTAAATAATGATAAAGCGAAGAATGGGGCTGGAATACCTTCTCTTGGATTTCCTTCATTTTATCTACAAGGGAGAACGCTTGGTAGTAGACAATTCCAGAATGTAGCCACTCCATTAACGGCGGATTAGATTTTCTAAAGAGCTTAAGGGCTTTACGTAATTCCCAGCCGTTCATATCAAGCAAGTCATTGATTGGAAGTTCAATCACATCCCGTTTTTGATCAATGCTCAAATACCACTCTTTTCTATGAACATAGATAAAACGGACATCATAATCACTATCCTTGGATGGAAATCCCCATGCCCTACTGCCTGACTCAACTACATAACAGATCTTTATATCATGCAATTCTTCAAGTCTTTTAATTTCTTCAAGTATTCGCTCTTTCATACTACTCTCTCCTTACAGAGTTTCTTGACAAAAGATACTTACAATACTGCCGATAATCCTGATGAAGCAGCTGTACATAATCCCCCTTTTTACCAGGAAAACTGTGTCCTTCAAAACAAGTAATTGGCACAAGCTCTTGAATGGAATTAGTGACAAACATTTCATCTGCCTTAAGCGCTTGCTCAATTGAGTAGAATCCTTCTTGCACCTGCAAATTATTTTTTCTGGCTAGCTGAATCACAAACTGGCGGGTAATTCCATTCAGAATACCTGTCTGAATGGTAGGAGTATACAAGACATTTTCTTTTATCCAAAAAAGATTTGAGACAATTCCCTCCGCTAGGTATCCTTGCTCATTAAGGAAAATCCCTTCTACGTCTGGCTGGTTGCCAATTTCTCTTTTTGCCAATACATTATTTAAATAATGATGGGATTTTAAACGTTGATTCCCTTCAGGGCTGTTCCGCTTTACCTTCAACAGTACTGCCTTTTTTTCAATTAATTCCCCTGCAGGTGGTAATGACTTAGGAAAAATAATCAAATTCGGCTGGAGGTAAGGTTCTACCTGTAATCCCACTTCGCCTAATCCGGCAGAAACATTTAAGCGAATGTAAGCATTTGTCAGCTGGTTTTTTTCTAATAATTCCTGCAAAATATTATTGATTTCTTTCCGTGTATATTGCTGCTGTATCGAAAGTTCTGCTAACCCCCGATTAAGCCGCTCTAGATGGTCATCTAGTAAAAATGGATGCCCGTCATACACCCGGAACGTTTCAAATAAACCGATGCCATATAAGAATCCATGATCAAAGGGGGAAATTCGCGCGTCTTCTTTACTAATAAATTGACCGTTTAAGTAAATCAACATGTTAATTTCCTTTTAGGATTGCAGCGTGTTTATAGTGATTAACGAAGTTTTGCAGCAGCTCTTTCCCACAGGTCGTCATAATGGATTCTGGATGAAACTGTACTCCCTCGATTGGAAGGTCCTTATGGCGAATCGCCATGATTTCCCCTTCTTTCGTCCAAGAGGATATCTCAAAGCAATCCGGCAACGTTTCTCTTTTAACAATTAACGAATGATAGCGTGTGGCTGGAAAAGGGTTCGGAAGCCCTTGGAAAATTGTTTTTCCATCATGGTACATATCTGAGGTTTTTCCGTGCATAAGTCTCTCTGCCTGGACTACTTGTCCTCCAAAAGCCTGAGCAATGGCTTGTTGACCGAGACAAACACCGAAAATTGGAATTTTTCCACCGAAAAATTTGATTGCATCTAAACTAATTCCCGCCTCATTTGGACTGCATGGACCAGGTGAGACCATTAAGAATTCAGGACTTAGATTTCCGATCTCCTCAATTGTGGTTTGGTTGTTTCGTTTTACAACTAATTTTTCTCCAAGCTCACCTAGGTATTGTACTAAGTTAAAGGTAAAGGAATCATAATTATCAATCATAAAAATCATCGCATTTTACTCCTCTGCCATTTCTTTTGCTTTCCATAAAGCCGCTGCTTTTTTCATAGATTCTTTGTATTCATGTTTAGGATTAGAATCGATGACAATACCTGCACCTGACTGGACATGTGCCATGCCATCCTTTACAAGCATGGTTCGGATAATAATATTTAATTCTAAGTCACCGCTAAAATCAATCCAACCAAGTGATCCCGTATACACTCCCCGTTGAACCGGCTCTAGTTCTTCTATGATTTCCATCGTTCGAATTTTCGGAGCACCTGTTATCGTTCCACCAGGGAATACTGCGTCAATAATCTCAATGCAAGATTTCTCTTCATCCAATTCCCCTCTAACATTGGAAACGATGTGCATGACATGAGAGTATTTTTCAATCGTCATAAATTCATTGACCTCAACCGAACCGTACTTACACACTCTACCAAGATCATTTCGTTCTAAATCCACGAGCATGACATGCTCTGCTCGTTCCTTTTCGTTTTCAATTAATTCATTAGCGAAGGCGAGATCTTCTTCGTGGTCCTTTCCTCTTGATCTCGTCCCTGCAATTGGCCTTGTGCTTACTTCAGTTCTATCCTTTTTCACAAGTAGCTCTGGTGATCCACTTACCAGCTGAAATTCTGGAGTATGTAGGTACCCCATATATGGGGATGGATTCAAGGCTCTTAATTGTTCATACACCTCAATCGCCTGAACCCCAATTGGTTTTGATTGACGAACCGCTAGATTTACTTGGAATACATCACCTTGTGAAATATAGTGTTGAACTTTCCTTACAGCCTGTTGGAACTCTTCTTCTGTCATCGAAACCTGCAATTGATTCATATCGTTTAGACTTGTTTTAACAGGTGGGACGGATGGCAATTCCTCAAGCCAGCGTTTTTCCCAATACTCTAATCGCTGATCTATACCTTCATCATTTTCCGCCAAAATGAAGGTCCAAAGAAGGTCCTCTTCATGATCAAATACAAACCATTCCTTTACAATAAAAAAGTAGATTTCCGGTATGCCAATGTCGTCTTTGGCTAGGTTAGGGAGTTCTTCTATGTAACGAGCATAATCGTAGCTTATGTACCCAATCGCTCCACCAAGGAAGCTCGGCAAGCCTTCCATTTTATCAACATGAAAACGATTCATCCATTCTTTGAGTAGGTGAAGTGGATTCCCTTCCAACTTTTGGGTACCACTTTCATTTTGGATTTCCAATTCATAATTTTTCCCTTTCATAATTGTTTCAGGTTGAAATGCAGCAATGCTGTATCTCCCGCCGCGCCCACTTTCTAATAGCACATGATGGGTCTGATTTGCCGCTATTGAACTGTATTGTCTAAAAAAACCAGAATAGGTATAGGGAATTTTTTTACTATATAAATGAAGTTTCTTCAATCCATTCACTCCTAATCTTTACTCTTTTTTCATCATACTTGAAAAGGGTGTCAGGCACCACATAAAGTGTGGTGTCTGACACCCAAAATGCTACTAAAGCGGACAAGAAGCCCTATCCATTTCGGATAGGGCTTCCTTTAAGTGAGTAAGTTCATTAGTAAATGTTTTAAGAAATTTTCTTTAATTCTTCAGTTAGTTTCAAGAATAGGTCCTTGTTTCCATCTTGTAATGTTTGGTCGATTTCCTTTCGGATTTTTTCCCTCTTGAATTCAAGCAGGACATTGTTTAGAAACATCTCAGCAACTACAGCGTCTGCGTTCTCATCCGAATGTTGTGGTGAATTTAATAATTTCTTTTCCATGGAAATCAACTCCTTGAGCTTTTTTTCATTATACAAGGAGTTTTCTAAAAATTCAAACATTTTATTTTAGAAATTGTAAAAAAATTTTTTTAGGGGATATGGCTTCAAATATCATTTTGATTTTATCTCGAATTTTTGGTGTGAAGGGTAAATATTTAGGGAACATTAACTTCAACTATCATTTTGAGGGAACAGGAGGAAAATATGTATGGAACAAGCTGCATTAACTGGCTATCATCCCGTAAATAACATTGAAGTTTATTATGAGTTTTATCCGAATCCAAAATCAGATAAGACATTTGTTTTATTGCATGGTTTTCTTTCTTCCACCTTTACCTTTCGCCATCTCATAACACTAATGAAAAAGGAATATCAAGTGTTGTCAATTGATCTTCCCCCCTTCGGAAAAAGTGCAAAATGCAATCGATATGTATATTCTTATAAAAACCTTGCCCAAACCGTTATTAAACTAACTGAGTCATTAGGTTTAAAAAAAATGACCTTTATTGGCCATTCCATGGGTGGTCAAATTGTGTTGAATATTCTTCATATGATGCCTGAACTTGCCGATAAGGCGATTCTTCTTTGCAGTTCAGCTTATCTCAAACGCTCTAAATTACCATTAATTCTGACAAGCTACATTCCCTATTTCCACCTTTTTGTGAAGTACTGGTTTGCAAGAACTGGTGTGAGGAAAAACCTACAGGATGCTCTCTATAATCACTCCATCATTAATGATGAAATGATTAATGGCTACCTGCAGCCCTTTTTACAAGATGAAATCTTCATTGCACTTACAAGGATGATTCGGGATCGTGAAGGAGATCTTCCACCTGAGGCTCTTAAGCAAATAAAAACACCCTGCTTATTACTTTGGGGGGATCATGACAATTCCATGCCACTTAAAGTTGGAGAAAAGCTAAACAAGGATTTAGAAAACTCTGAGCTAGTTGTATTAAAAGAAACAGGCCATGCCCTTCCAGAGGAACGCCCTTTTGAAGTATTCGAATATATCAAAGGCTTTTTAGAAAAATTTCAAACAGCAGCCGATTATTGATAAAAGAAAAAAGGTGTAATGAACCGGTGGCTGCACCGGTCATCACACCTTATTTAAACCAACCCTTTTCTTTCGATTGAGTAATCGCTTCGATACGATTTTTCACTTCTAACTTATCTAAGATAATTGAAATGTAGTTGCGAACCGTTCCCGTTTTAATACTGAGTTCTTCTGCAATCTCTTTTGTATTCTTTCCATCAGCAACTAGCTCTAACACTTCTCTTTCTCGGTCCGTTAAAGGATTTTCTTCTCCATATACATCATCCATTAATTCTGGCGCATAAATTCGTCTTCCTGCCATCACACTTCGGATAGAGTTTGCCAGTTCCTCACTTGGACTATCCTTCAATAAATAACCGCTTACCCCTGCCTTCAATGCACGTTGGAAATAACCTGTTCGGGCAAAAGTAGTTAAAATGATTACTTTACAGCCAGAGCCTTTTAATTCTTCTGCTGCTTCCAGTCCGCTCTTTCCAGGCATTTCAATGTCCATAATACAGACGTCCGGCTTTAATTTTTTTACAAGCGTGACAGCTTCTTCCCCATTTGACGCCTTCCCGACTACTTCCATATCATCCTCTAAATTAAGCAGTGAACCAAATGCTCCTAATAACATTTGTTGATCTTCAGCGATAACAATATTAATCATTTCCGGTCCTCCTTCTCTATAGCTTGTTTCACATCATTCGGTACTCTGATAATTAATGTTGTACCTTCCTTTGTAACAAGCTCTAGGCCGCCATTTATAAATTCCAATCGTTCTTTCATGCCAATTAGACCATGTCCTTCAGCCAATTTTTCAGTGTCTCCTTTAAATTTACCGTCATCGCGGATTGTTAGAACCGTTTCTTTCGAGGATTGCTCGATGGAAATAATACAGTTTTTAGCACCGCTGTGTTTGACCACATTGTTCACGGCCTCTTTCAAGCACATACTTAATATATTTTCGGTTAACAGGGAAACATTCGATAAAGTAAATTCACCTTCGCTGATAAAATGAATTTGAGCAGCCTTAATGATTTGTTTCACTCGTTGAATCTCATCCTTTAGACGAATTCCCCGCATGGAAGAAACCATCTTCCTTACCTCACTTAAAGCTGTTCTAGCCGTTTGCTGAACATCCTTTAATTCAGATTTCGCCTGTTCCGGATCTTTTGAAATTAGTTTCCTTGCCAAGTCCGTCTTCAAACCAATTAGTGACAGCTTTTGTCCAAGGGTGTCATGAAGGTCCCGTGCAATGCGTTGACGCTCCTCTAGCTTAACCAGTTCAGAAATCCTTTTGTTCGCATCTTCCAGTTTTACCTCAAGCTGCCCCCTCTCCTTCCGATTGTAAATGCTAAAAGGGAGTAGAATGACACTGATCCAAATGATGATAACGAAAGGCAACTGCTGTAGAAATAGCTTCTCTTGCATGACAATACTGTAGTTGATTGATGCCGATGTACTGATTAAATGAATAAAGTATAACGTGAGGAAAGCAACTCTGTCTTTAATATTGCCAATAAAATAGGCCAGAAAAAAGGCAAAGTAAACGTAGCTGAACAGGTTTGTCGCAGTAATCGAAATGGCAATTAAAATTAGTGTCCAAAGATAAACGGGCCAACCTTTTGAAATAAAGGCAATTCGGTAAAGGATAAAAAATATCAGAGTTAGTAAAATTCCTACAACGATTTCAATAGTGGATGGTGCTTGAAATATAAAATAAAAAGGTAATATGCCAAGAACGGTCCAGATATACGGAGCAATCCCATTATTTTTTTGAAATGTCATATACCTTTTAATCATAAATAAAACCTCATTTTCACATGTACTTTCCATTTATTATAACTCAAAAGTATACATCTCAACAGCTTGTTTAATATATGTATTTTACATATATATGTAATAATATAAGCACTACTTTTATATATTTAATTAGTCAGAATTTTGTAAATGTTTACACATAGCAAATCTTGGCAACATATGTTTATAAAAACATTAGGAGGAATCAAAATTGGGAGAAGTAAATAACCATTGTTCCAAAATTCCTTATTTGCGATTTGGTATGGGTGAGCCTTTAGTATTTATTCATGGACTTGGAGAGGTAAAGGAGGGATGGTCTAACCAATTTGAATTTGCCGATCAGTATGAGTTAATTATTCCAGATTTACGGGGACACGGTGAATATCAATCACCAGGTGAGATAACCATTCCAAACTTTGCTCAAGATATTATTTGTTTGCTAAAAGAACTCGGAATTGAAAGCGCACACATTTGCGGGTTATCGATGGGTGGCATGGTAGCTCAGGAAATATATCGTCAAGCCCCTGAGATGTGCCGTTCATTAATGCTTGTTAGTACTTTTCATTATGCTCCTAGACGATTGGGTAAGTTATTTTTAAAGTTCCGTCAGGCTCGAGTTGAAAATAAATCTCCCGATGTCCTTAGAGAAACGGCCGCAAAGGTGTGCCTCTATTCGTGGACAAAAGAAAACTTTGATACCTTTTATCAATTTTATCAGCCGAATAAAGAATTCTACTTCAAATCGATGGAAGCATGCCTTCATGTGAATAATTTAAGCCTGCTACCAACCATCAAGGTTCCAACCTTAATTATTGGCGGACAGTATGATTCAGTCATCCCCGTGTGGGTTCAATTATTCATGCATAAACAAATTCCTCATTCAGAGTTTGTCATTTTCAGAAATACGGGTCATATCGCTAAACTTGAGGCGAAGGATCAATTTAATCAAGTGCTACGTAACTTTTTAATTAAACATAAAAAGGCAAGCTAGTGGGAAGGAGAATTCCTTTCCCACTCCCGTTGCCCATACATAGTTTATATGTTCTTGTACCTAATTTTATGACTAACTCTTTTTACAAGGTTTTTGATCTCTTAGAAGCCCATTGGTCCACAATCCCTGCAAATAAACCAGAAAGTGCAAGGCTAACATGTCCTGCCTCCACACTAATATAAGTCTTGTCTTCACTGGACACCAAATCCATAATTGGTTTACTTTGCTCTTCTAGAATTAAATTGTCTCTAGAACCTGACACAACGTATAAATTTGCCCTAATATTTTTTAGGTCAACCTTTTTATTTCCTAAAACTAATTCCCCTTTAACCAGCTTGTTCTCCTTAAAGAGATCATTGGCTAATTGTCTGTATGCTTCACCTGCAAATGGAACCTGATCAAGTGTCCATTTATTCATCCGACGCCATTTTTCAACATATCGGCTGTCGTATGCTCGACTTAAAAGCATCGTATAGTTAGTAAAATAAACAGGTGCCCCAATCGCTCGGAACATCCCCGTTACTAAATCAGGTGATACAAGCCCGTACACGTCGATAAACCGGTCGATATTGATATCGCCGTTTCGCATACCTTCAGCCCATTTTTCAGGACCAATAAATGGCTTGAAGTCAATTGGAACAGTAGCAACAATTAAATTTTTAATAGGTTCTTCTGCGATTGCTGCATAAATGGCGGCAATTGTTCCACCTAAGCAGTAACCAATAAGGGTGATTTCTTCTGCTTCAGAATGTCGAATCGCCCGCTTAACTGCTGTTCTTAAGTACTTATCAATATAAGTATCGAGCCCCATTGTCTTATCTTCATATCCTGGTGAGCCCCAGTCTAAAAGATACACTTCATAACCCTTGTTCGTTAAACCTTCTATCACACTTGCTTTTGGAGCAATATCTAATATATATGGTTTGTTAAAAAGAGAATACACAAAAAACAAGGGTATTTCATATTTTCTCTGTTTGGCAGGGTAATGCCATAATACGGATTTATTTTTCCTCCATACTTCGTTTCTTGGAGTATGGCCGACTTTCGGTTCGGGTTGACTAAATACCTTGAACAGATGCTCCCAGCGCTTCATTTCTTTTTCAAAATCAAAAGTTGAGAGTACTTCTTTGAATGGTGCCTCAGTCCCCACTGTACTTCACCCCCTCCTATTAAATTGTCGTACCAGCTCCTGTTAACACAGGCTCAGTTTGTTTGTCTTTTTCAATAAGGTTTTTAAGCGTTTCAAACTCTTCCTTAAAATGATTTAATTTCATCAACTCAAATTTCATTTCCTGAATTTCTTCATGTAAATCCTTTGTATCTGCCAGTTCTTTTTTCGTTTTAACCAGTTCTGTTTTTAGTTGTTTTGTAAGTTTAATAATCTCCTTGGAGACCTCAACAACACTTCCAATTTCCTTGCTCTGAGATTTCATACTATCTTGTAAATCCCATATTTGCTCTTCTAGTGCTTCTATTTTTTCTTCCGTTTGTATCGTTAATGCAGCTACATTGGACACATCGTTTTTTGTTGGTAAATTTAATGCACCTGCCAACGCCTCTTGATTCTTTTTAAACGCTTCTAGGTACCGGGAATGAATTTCAGTGCCTAAATGCGACATTTTCACAAATTCCTTGTTATCTGTCCAAAGGTAGATAAAATCATTCATTTGCTTTTCCCAAGCTTGGCTGAACTTGTGTAGATATTCATATGGATCGTAAGGTTTTTGGCCTGTCATGTTTTTCACCTCATTATGATTTGCTATATTCTGTCATATTTTTCATATATTTTTGAAATGGTAACATCGTGTTCTTAACTTGCTTAGCGAATAGATTCACAAACATCTTTTGATTTTCATATAACACATTTGTTGTTTTCTTTACGCTATCAATATATTTTTCTCGCGCACTTTTTCTAAAAGCAACGTATTGTTCAACTGTTTCCACATATTTGTCAAGTGCTTGCAATTGACCTGTGGTTATCGCTTGTGCAGGGGTTAATAATAGATGAGCGGTTTTATTTTGAATATCATCTACTACCCTATTAATTTCTTCATATGACTTAACTGGGAAAAAATACTGTAAAGTAGTGGTGGTTGCTAATAGCTCTTCACGGGCTGCTTTTTCCCAATCCTTCAGTTCCATACTAAATTGAGCAGCTATCGTGACAACATTCTCTTGATCTTTTTTTACCTTCTCCACATAGTTTCTTACAGACTCAAGGAACCGCTCATCCCTCTTGTTAAAGCGATCCTTCCATGCATCCAATTCATCAAAACCAAGCCTCCAAAGCATATCTAAACTAGTTAAGTCCTTTTCCACCGCATCCTCAGATTTTTGATCCAACACTTGTTCATTTTTTTCTGTCATTGTCGATCTCCTCCAAATCAGATTCTTCCTTAAATAATTGCTTTAATTCTAGTAATTCTTTTTCTAAGTTGGTCATTTTACTGTTATGTTGATCCTTCATTTCATTTCTTAAAAAGGCTACCCATTCCTCCAACGAATGATGAATGGAGTTTAGCAGGAGTTGATTCTTATGCTGGCTTTTGTTAAGGGTATACACCTGGTCATCAAGACCATCAATTTTCCCCTCATAATCAACGATTCTGACAGATAGTGCCGCTAGTTCATCTTTATTCATGAGGCCTAACTGATTTAGCCATCTAGTTGTTAACCTTCTGTGAATCTTTACCCTTTTCAGATGTGCATCGAGCGCTCTGCCAGCTGCCAATGTAAAAGCTCGATTATCGGTACTGGCATGGATTCTTTTATTCAATTGTGCTTCTATTTTTTTATAATAAGCTTCCCTATCACGTTGCATAGAATCCATATTAATCCCTCTAACTAACCGGTTGGTATGTTAAATAAAACATATAATTTACAAGTCTTCAAGGTGTTTTATACTAAATTCACAAAATTTTAAAATAATCCTAGAGTAACGCTTATTGAACTCCTGCAGTTGTTCCTCCATCCACCACCAGCACATGTCCAAATACATAGTCAGATGCATCGGAAGCTAAAAATAGTGCAGGTCCCTTCATATCGTCGTCTGAACCAAATCTTCCTGCCGGTGTTCGCTCAAGAATCTTTTCACCTGAATAGTCCAAAATCGCCTTAGCCATTTTTGTTGGGAAGAAACCTGGTGCTATTGCGTTCACATGTATATTGTATGGAGCTAGTTTTACAGCTAGGTCTTTCGTGAAGGTAATGACCGCTCCCTTACTTGCTGAATAACCAATCGCATCCATCACCAATGGATCCTGTCCACCCATTCCAGCAATAGAAGCTATATTAATAATTTTTCCTGAACGTTGTTCAACCATAATTTTTCCAACAGCCTGTGAAAATAAGAAAACAGCTTTTAAGTTAATATCCATAACTTTATCCCATTTATCGGCAGGCATTTCTAATGCTGGTGCTCCCCAGCTTGTCCCGCTGTTATTCACTAGGATATCAATTCGACCAAATTCCTTCACTGTTTCATCGACCACATGCTGAATATCTTCAGGATTGGACACATCACATTTAAATGCTAGGGCACGAACACCCTTTTCTTTTAAAGCATCCGTAAACTGTTGGCAGGCATCGAGGTTCCTTGAACAAACCACCACGTTAGCACCAGCTTCTGCGTACGCTACGGCAATTTGCTGACCCAGACCTCTTCCTCCACCGGTTACAATGGCTGTTTTTCCTTTTAAACTAAACAATTCTTGAATATTCATCTTCTCCACCTCATTTATTAAGCTTTTACTTTGGCTTTCTCTTGATCTCTTAAAACTCTTCTTAGTAATTTACCAACAGTTGATTTTGGTAGTTCCGAAAGGATTTCTACTTCTTTTGGCGCCTTATATGGAGCAAGGTTTTCTCTGCCAAACTGTTTAATTTCTTCCTCCGAAATGATTGCACTCGCTTTCAATTTGACATATGCTTTTACGGTTTCCCCTCGGTACGGGTCAGGTACACCCACTACAAGTGCTTCTTCAATCTCCTCAAGCTGATAAAGCACTTCCTCAATTTCACGTGGATACACGTTGTAACCGCTAGCAATAATCATGTCCTTTTTACGATCAAGGATATAAAAGTACCCATCTTCATCCATTTTGGCAACATCACCTGTGAATAACCACCCATCCTTGATGACTGCAGCTGTTTCTTCAGGAAGATTCCAATAGCCTTTCATTACCTGTGGACCCTGAATGATTAACTCCCCAGCCTCTCCAACAGGCGCATCGACAAATCCCTCATCTGTTTCTTGAACAATTCTAGCAATAGTACTTTGAACTGGAATACCAATACTTCCATATTTCCTTGGCACAAATGGCGGGTTAAAAATAACCGTTGGTGCTGCTTCAGAAAGCCCATATCCATCTAAGAGCTTGGCTCCAGTTCTGACTTCGAAGTTTTTTGCAGTCTCTACTGGGAGTGGGGCTCCGCCACAACTAATATAATAAAGTTCATTAAACCCATAATCTTCTAGGTCTGGTTGACTATTCAGTGCTATGAACATCGTTGGCACACCAGACATTTGGAACGGCTTTTCACGTTTGACGGTTTCCATTACTTCTCTCGGATCAAAGCGCGGCAACAGGATTTGATTCGCACCCTCTCTGATTCCACAAAGTGCAACACTGGAAAGTCCGTAAACATGAAACATTGGTAAAACCGTAATCATTTTAAAATTCTCAGGCCTCTTAAGACATGCCTTATAGGAGAAATCGCAAACTTGATTGAAGTTTGCTAGTAGGTTCGAATGAGTAAGCATGACTCCTTTGGAGAACCCTGTTGTTCCACCTGTGTATTGCAGAAGGGCAACATCTTCATTCCGATTAATTTCAATTTGAGGAATGGTTCCCTCACTGTCTATGAAATCATCAAAATAAAAATCACCGTCATCAAGTTCCATTTTAGTGCCGCCAAAGCTAACGACAAGAACTTTTTTAATAGATGTTTGTGGTTGAACTTTTTTTACTTTTGGATAAAGTGTATCGAGTACAACTATGTATTCTGAGCCGGAATCATGTAATACATGTTCTATTTCTCTCTCTACATACATTGGATTCACTTGAACAGCGATTCCACCTAGGCGAAAAGTACCGAATAAGGTGAATATGTAATGCGGGGAATTAGGAAGCATAATAGCTAAACGATCGCCTTTTTGAAAGCCGTCCTTATGGAGGGCTGCCGCAAGCCGATCGGTTAGTATTTTTGTTTCATGATAACTCCACACTCTTCCTAAAAAGGTGAATGCAGGCTTGGTATTATAACGGTTTACTGCGTCTTGTAAAAAATCGTAGAGTGATTGGTGGTCAATACTAACATATTCATTAATTCTTGGGTCATAAATGTTCAGCCATGGCTTTTGCTGGTAAACCATAAAATCAGATGCCTCCTCAGGATTTTTCTTATCAATATCCCTACTAAACCTGGTGCATATCTTAGAACATAGTTGACTACTCTATTAATTAGAATATTAATATAATTATGATTATTGTATTAAAATTTAGATTTGTAAACCCTTCCTTGTCGACATTTTTCCACAATCATCTAGTACCTCGGGTGACTCGTTTACAATCGAGTTCCTTTCCTCTAGATATTTATCCCTTTCGCCAAAGCTAGGTTTTTACAAGAAAAAAGAAAAAATATCGAAATTTGTCGTAATATTTCTCGATTTATGCCAAATTGCCGTGGTCCCCCTCTTCCATTCCAATTACAAACTAAACCACCAAACCAACCCTAGTTCCCGCCTATTCACTAAAAATGATATTCTTATATAAGACTATCTATGGTGTCAGGTACCAAAAAGGACATTTGCTCTCACAGGGTAATTCTTTTTTCTAAATTTTATGAATTTTCACACTTTACAAATAGTGGGAAGGGGATTTATGATAATAGCAATAGGAGGGATTGAAAATTGGATCAAGTATTTACTAGTTGCTCTGGTATTCCATACTTGCGCTTAGGTGTTGGTGAACCATTAGTATTGATTCATGGGCTTGGTGAAGTAAAAGAAGGCTGGAACAATCAGTTTGAGTTTGCAGATCAGTATGAATTGATTATTCCTGACTTAAGAGGTCACGGTGAGCATACAACTAATAAAGATATTTCTATCCCACACTTTGCCCGTGATATTATTTCCTTACTGAAAGAGCTTAGAATTGAAAACGCTCACATATGTGGTTTGTCTATGGGTGGAATGGTGGCACAAGAAATATATCGTCTGGCCCCTCAAATGTGCCGTTCCTTATTGCTTGTCAGCACGTATCATTATATGCCAAAACGTCTCGCGAAACTATTAATCACCTACCGTAAGGCTCGATCACTATCTACTCGCCCCAGCATGTCAAAAGATACCGCTGCTCGCATTTCTTTTAGCTCTTGGAACAACAAGACCTTCGAAGAATTTCATCAATTCTATAAACCTAATCATGATGTCTTTCTAAAATCCGTTCAGGCCTGTCTTCAAGTAAACAATCAAAAACTACTTCCAAAAATAGAAATTCCAACACTCATCATTGGAGGACAGTACGATTCAGTAATCCCTGTTTGGATGCAGTTATTCATGCATAAAAAAATACGCAACTCGGAGTTTGTCATCTTCAAAAACACAGGACATATTGCCAAGTTAGAGTCAAAAGAGGCATTTAACAGAATCGTTCGCAACTTTTTGAAAAAACATAGAATAGTAAGTTAAGTGGGAGGAATTTTTTCCTCCTTTACTCTTGTTCTTTGCTGGCATAATCTCTCATATAATTTACCATTATCTAACAGGGAGGAGTAGTAAACTATGCCTACTACAAAATCAAATGGAATCAATCTTTATTATGAGGTTCATGGTCAAGGTGAACCTTTACTATTAATTATGGGGTTATCACTTAATTCTAAGTCCTGGTTTAGGACACTGCCTGCTCTAAGTGAGCACTACCAAGTGATTATTTTTGATAATCGCGGGGTAGGATTAAGTGATAAACCAAATACTCCTTATTCAATTGAGCTTATGGCAGAGGATGCTAGAGCTGTCTTAGATGCGGCTGGGGTAGAAACATCCCATGTATATGGCATTTCCATGGGTGGTATGATTGCCCAAAAATTGGCTATTAAGTACCCTGATAGGATTCGGTCACTGATTCTTGGCTGTACCACATCGGGAGGTGTTAATCATGTACAACCAGGTGCAGATGTCAGCATGCTCATGCTTTCGAGAGGCTCTTCCATTGCAACACCAGAAGAAATGGCTTGGGCTACCGCTCCGATTCTCTATAGCCAATCCTTCTTGGAAGATCAACGTGAGTTGGTTGCTGAAGATATCCAAAAACGCATTGAGATCCCAATCCTGCCATATGCTTACATGCTACAGCTCCAGGCCTGTCTCACCCATGATACCTACAATGAAATAGACCAGATACAAGTTCCTACCCTAGTCATCCATGGTGATGAAGATAAACTGGTACCATATGAAAATGGTGTCACATTAGCCGAAAAAATCCCAAATGCAGAATTCTTAACGATTCAAGGTGCAGGTCACATTTATGTTACCGAAGCGAATGATTTTGTAAATGATAGAGTGCTAGACTTTTTAAAAAATAAATAATGAGAAAAAAATGCCCGAACTCGCAAAGTGATCGGGCATTTCTGTGAACCTTCCTTCTATTAAGCTTTCACTTTCGCAAGCTCTTGGTCTCGAAGGACCCGTCTGAGTAATTTACCAACAGATGATTTTGGCAGCTCGGAAAGGATTTCCACTTCTTTTGGTGCCTTATATGGTGCAAGGTTATCCTTAGCATACTGGAGAATTTCCTCCGTTGATAGAGTATATCCTTCAATCGGCTTAATGAACGCCTTTACCGTTTCCCCGCGATAATCATCAGGGACACCAATGACAATCGCTTCCTCCACGCCCTCCATTTGGTAAAGAACTTCTTCAATTTCTCGTGGATAGACATTATAACCGCTCGCAATTATCATATCCTTCATTCGATCAAGGATATAAAGATACCCTTCTTCATCCATTTTCGCAATATCTCCGGTAAACAGCCAGCCATCCTTCAACACATCTTCTGTATCTTTTGGACGGTTCCAATACCCCTTCATAACCTGCGGACCCATAACGATTAATTCTCCCGCTTCACCAACAGGAACATCTACAAATTCCCCGTCTTCCGTCTCCCGAACAATTCTCACTACAGTACTTTGAACTGGAATACCAATACTGCCATATTTCCTAGGTACAAATGGCGGATTAAACGCGATGGTTGGAGCTGCTTCAGAGAGGCCATATCCATCCCTTAGTGTAGCTCCAGTTATTTTTTCAAAGGTTTTTGCTTGTTCAACCGGTAGTGGTGCGCCACCGCTGCCTACATACCACAATTCTTTTAAATCACAATCCTTTAGTAATTCTGGCTGACTGTTTAATGCAAAATACATGGTCGGGACTCCTGCAAAGAGAAATGGTTTCTCCCGCTTAATGGTTTCTATTATCTCCTTCACGTCAAAGCGAGGAAGGATGATTTGATTGGCTCCCTCTCTAATGCCACATAGCGCCACACTAGAAAGGCCGTAGACATGAAACATCGGAAGAACCGTAATCATTTTAAATGATTCAGGAATCTGTTCACATGTGTTATAAATAAAATCACAGACCTGATTAAAGTTTGCTAGCAGGTTATAATGTGTCAGCATGACACCTTTAGGCACACCTGTTGTTCCACCTGTGTACTGTAAAACGGCAACATCCTCATGTGGGTCAATCTCAATTAATGGAATCTCTTCACCAGCTTGAAGGCATTCTTCAAAATAGTAATCCCCTTCAGCGAGTTCCTTCCGTTCCCCACCAAAGCTGACCACTATCACCTTTTTCAAGAAGGTGTCGGATTGAACCTTCTTCACTTTTGAATAAAAGGCATCCAGCGCAACCATAAACTTGGCACCTGAGTCATCCAATACGTAGGCGATTTCCCTTTCTACGTACATTGGATTGACTTGGACCGCAATTCCACCTAAGCGGAAAATAGCAAATAATGTGAAAACGTATTGCGGACAGTTCGGCAGCATAATGGCCACCCTGTCACCTTTCTTTAAACCTTCTTTATGTAATGCAGCAGCTAGCCGATCAACCATCATTTTTGTTTCATCGAAACTGAATACCTTTCCATAAAAGGTGAATGCAGGTTTATCCCCAAAACGATTGACAGCACTTTCTAAGAAATCGTAAAGTGATTCGTACTTTACACTTACATGCTCATCCACTCTAGGGTCATAAAGCTTCAACCAAGGCTTTTCCTGGTACATCATACATACATGCCTCCTTCTTATTTATTAATACACCTAAATTATTGTAAGGAATGGAAAATTTGTAAACGCACGAATCTCGACACCTTTCCTCATTTGCATTTGTTGATATTTCATGTAACTTAGATTAATATTTCATTTTTGCGCAGGTTTCCATAGAAGCAAACTAGAATTCCGTCGAATCATGTCAGAATCGTCCCTGTTGTTCACAAATACTTAACATGAAAGTGTGAAATTTTTGTGATAAATTTAAACTTACTGCCTCAAAAAAGTCCCATAGGTACTTCGGACAGTGTAAGCGAAAAAAACAGAAACTCTGTCAGAAGTCACGGCATCTTCGGACAGTATTAGCAGAAATAATAGAAACACTGTCAGAAGTCACGGCATCTTCGGACAGTGTTAGCAGAAATAATAGAAACACTGTCAGAAGTCACGGCATCTTCGGACAGTATTAGCAGAAATAATAGAAACACTGTCAGAAGTCACGGCATCTTCGGACAGTGTTACCTGAAAAAACAGTCAAGCCCATTGTCAGAAGGCACGGCATCTTCGGACAGTGTTAGCAGAAAAAATAGAAACACTGTCCGAAGTCACGGCATCTTCGGACAGTGTTAGCGGAAAAAACAGAAACACTGTCAGAAGTCACGGCATCTTCGGACAGTATTAGCAGAAATAATAGAAACACTGTCAGAAGTCACGGCATCTTCGGAC